>QNFD01000355.1 GCA_003645435.1 Gammaproteobacteria bacterium
AATCTCTCGCTGTAAGGTTACTCACTGATTGGGCACTCTTGACTCAATTGAATTTTCAATTTTAATCTCGGTTGATTGATCATCAGGTTCTTCATTTAGGTCCTCGATATCTTTGTCGTGCGCGTCTGCCGGAAGTGCCTGCTGATCATCGATGCTCATTTTATCATCTTCAGCATGGGCATCAGCATTTGATGCGGCCTCGGCAATTTCTTTTGCCTCTGCTTCCAGTTTCTTACGCGCTTCTATTTCCATTTGATGACGCATGTCGGCGGTAACGATATCTCCCAGTTTCTCAAAGCTGGTGTAATCCTCATCATATTCATCCAGGCCATCGCGAATGTTAAAAAAAGGCGCCTTATACATTTTTCTCAGCGCCAGATTTCGGAGTTCATCGCTCACACCCGAAGACATAAACTGGCCAAAATTCGAATCCTCCGTCAACGACTCGATTGCAGGCATATCTTCATCGGTGAGTACCGGTTCCTCGGCTTCGGTTTCCTGTTGATCTTGATCGGTGACTGCCCCGGGTATATCAACTTCCGCCAGGTTCTGCTCCTCTAGCTGCAGGGCCAGGTCTTCTTCGCGTGTTGCCTCGGCGCTTTGCTGTTTGCGGCGCGACCAACGCGACATCCGGCTTTCCTGTTTATCCGCGGTCACTGCGTGTTTTCCTGCGGCTGGTTTTTCCAGTTCTTCAGTTTGCGTTTGGTCTTTTTAACTGCAACATAGTGGGTCAGGACAAATGCCTCGGTCCACTTGTAGAGTTCGGGTGGAATTTCAACTGCATACACATGTTCATCTCCTTCGAGATAGGCGTGCACTTCATCGAAACTTAAACTCACCAGGTAGGGTTTAGGAATTTCATTATCGTCTTCGGCTTCGGCGGCAACAATGTAACAACCCGGCTTTGGTGACATCAGGTTATGGTAGTAACTTTCACACTCGTCTACGTAAAGCTGCACACTGAGACCCGGGTACAGGTATTGTTGAATACCATCCTGTTGATGAATTTTCCTGGCCTGCCCGTCTTGCGACACATCACCGCTAACGACACCAACTGCCGTAAAGGTAAAATCCACCCAGGCATTATCGGATGGACGTTTCTCCATGATCACTGAAACCGGCATTTTATCTGGAAGCTGTTGGGCAAAGTCATCCAGTTCGATCTTTTTCATACACAAGCCTGGTTGGTTCAGGTAATTTTCTCACACTATGATTGCAATTGTTGTACCAATTAACAACCTGCCTGTATTAGCCAGCATGTTTTACTTCGCCTGAATTTATAAAACCATATTTAGTCAAAATGTCCCACTTCTGAGTCCATTCATGCGACAAATCGTCTCTATTTGACGGCTAGTTTCCGACTATTCGTTAGCTTTCACCCGCCGCCGCCAAACACGAGGCGGCTATCATGCCATTGTTCAATTCAGGTATATTTATTGCTTCATTAACTAAAACACGCATTACGGGCTAATACAAAAATTGTCAAATGAACACTCCAATTACCATCCTGAAAATTTAATAAACTGACCCATGGGCATGATAATAGATAGTCAGGTCAATGTTTTCATGAATGTGAAGCAGGTATCCGGCTACCTGCATCTGAATGAGAAAAAAATATACGACCTCGTCAACAAGGGACATATACCGGCAACCAGGGTGACCGGAAAATGGATGTTTCCCAAGGAGTTAATCGATAAATGGATGCTCGATTCCACTCATAATGGTTTGTTACACGATCGGCTTATTATTGCCGGCAGTGACGATCCTTTATTGCACCGCATCATTAATGAATTTACCGAGTCGTTGACAAACAGGGCAATCATCACCTATACCCCGACAGCAACGCGCACCGGTCTCGAGTTACTCAATGCCAACAAGGTCGACGTCTGCTGCATCCACTGGGGCCCTGAAAATGAAAGCGCCACACGTCACCCTTCGCTGATACAGCAATACTCGCAAAACCATAACTGGGTTTTGATACGGGCATTCAAAAGAGAGCAAGGACTGCTCCTGAAGTCGACCGCAGACGCTCCGATACCCGAGATCCCGACACTTTTCGACTCGCGATACCGATGGTCAATTCGACAGCAGGGCTCCGGTAGTCAGCGTTTTCTAATGGAGATTCTTAGCAAGCACCGCCTCAATACGGATAGCCTAAATGCAACGACGACTTCTCTCTCCGAGCGAGAAGCAGCGGCTTCGATCAATATTGATAAATGTGACATTAGCCTGGGCACCCGGGCCATCGCGAACGAATTCGGTCTCGAATTCATTAGCCTGGGGTGGGAAATTTTTGATTTTGCGATCCCGCGTAACATCTGGTTCAGACACCTGTTTCACAACCTTGTGAATAGAATTAAATCCGACTCGGGACATGCGATCGCAAGCGAGCTGGGCGGCTACCAGATAGACAATTGTGGCGAGCTAGTCTGGGGAGATGACTAAACCCCATACTGTTTGTCGGTATCGAGTCGCAATTGCAGGATAAACCATGCAGCGAACACCAGCATCAGGACAAGTAGCTGTATCAGGCTGCTCCAGCCAAACCGATCATATATATATCCCGGCAACCACGAACCCAGCGCACCACTGAAATAATAAATCGATACGTATATTCCGTTCACCACAGCCTTGTGTTCGCTCGCAAGGTGATTGACCAGACCGGACATGGTCGCGTGAATTAGAAAAAACCCTGTTGCCAGAAAAAACATCGTGATCAGTAATCCCTGATAGGCGACGAATAAAAGCATTACCAGACCAAAGGCATGAATCGCCAAACCCAGCATCAATCCTTTGCGGTCATCGTTAAGCAACCTGCTGATCGAATCACTGAAAAACGATACGGGCACACCTATCAAATATCCCAGATATAGCATTGAAATTAAAAATGGTGTCGTACCCGGATCTATGTCCTGTAAGTGAAACGGAATAGTATTCAATATCCCCGAGTAAATGAAAAATACCGTGGCCAGCGCCAGGAACATGAACCGGTAATTCCTGTTTCGTAAAACACGGGAAATACTTTTACTATCGAGTCGGGCAAAATTAATATCGGTGTCCGACTCTACTCTGGTTAACAGAATCAGGGGTATCAATTGCACGAACCCCATAACCACAAAGGCTGTTCTCCAATCGAAAGAACTGGCAAAAAATCCACCAGCCAATCGGCCAAGGAAGCCGCCGGTTATGGTCGCGCCGATATAGAGCCCCATGATACGACGTACCTGCCCTGTTGGAACCATGGTCGCGCAATAGGTCATTAACGAAGTAAATATTGCGGGCAGTAGTAAACCCTGAAATAGTCGCAAACCAATCAGTTGCCAGAACTCAGTTACAAAATAAAAACACAGCTGGTCGAGTGCGAGTAAGCCGAGTGCAACCATCAGCATCAATTTGGCCGGTATAGCCTGAAGAAAATAACCATAGACCACCGGTGCAACCGCCAGCGGTAACATGGCTACGGTCATCAACAAACCCGCCTCGCCAGCGGAAACGCCAAATGTCTGCGCCAACAGCGGAAGCATTGGCTGAGGGATATAGAGCGTACTGAAAGATACGACTGTCGCGATCAGCGCGACGAC
>QNFD01000356.1 GCA_003645435.1 Gammaproteobacteria bacterium
ATACTGGCACGCGCGCCAGGCCGGTGAACCGGTGATTCTCGACGACCAGCAAATGGACGAGGTAATGCAGCAGTTCAAGGGCTACGGCAAACAACCATCGCAGGCGCAGTAAAGCCGTGAATGTCGACGGCGTCGCCTATCGCAGCATCTGGGTCAACGCGGACGGCTGGTCGGTCGACATCATCGATCAGACCCGCCTGCCCCACGCCTTCGAAATCCAGAACCTGTCCACACTGCAGCAGGCCTGCGACGCGATTCGCGACATGCAGGTACGCGGCGCGCCGCTGATCGGCGCGACCGCCGCCTACGGTTTTAGCCTTGCGATGCGCGACGATGCCTCGGACACCGGCATGGAACATGCCTATCAACTGCTCCATGCGACGCGCCCGACTGCGGTCAACCTGCGCTGGGCGCTGGATCGACTAAGGACCGCGCTACTACCGCTCGAGCCTGCCGAGCGTGCCGCACACGCATTTGACGAAGCGGCGCAGGTTGTGGCGCTCGACATAGAGATCAACCACGCTATCGGCACTCACGGCCTCGAGTTGATTCGACAGATCGCCGCATCCAGGGCGCCTGGCGAAACAGTCAACATCCTCACGCACTGCAACGCCGGCTGGCTGGCGACGGTCGACTGGGGTACCGCGACGGCGCCGATTTATCTCGCGCACGAAGCCGGTATCAAGATTCACGTCTGGGTCGACGAAACCCGCCCGCGCAACCAGGGCGCGAGCCTGACCGCATGGGAACTGGGTCATCACGGCATAGACCACAGCCTTATCGTCGATAACGTTGGCGGGCACCTGATGCAACACGGAATGGTAGATTTGTGCCTGGTCGGCAGCGACCGAACCACGCGCAGCGGCGATGTCTGCAACAAGATCGGTACCTACCTGAAAGCGCTCGCGGCGAGCGACAATGACGTGCCGTTCTACGTGTGCCTGCCGAGCACCACGATCGACTGGAGCATCGACGACGGCATCGCTGAAATTCCGATCGAACAACGTGACGGCCGTGAAGTCTCCGAGATCAACGGCAAGCTTGAGAATGGCGATATTGCAAGGGTCGCGATCGCACCGGACGAAACGCCGGTGGCCAACTATGCATTCGACGTCACCCCGGCGCGACTGGTGACCGGGCTCATCACCGAGCGCGGTGTTTTCGAGGCCAGCGAATCAGGCCTCGCGCAAGCTTTTCCTGACAATTGTCATCAGGGGCCAGTTTAAGTCTCTCTGGTTGGCTTCGAGGGTTCAGTCTGGATGACGACCTTGCTGCATCGTAAAAATAGATCTGTCCCCTTGGCTTCGAGGGGGACAGATTAAAATCTGTCCCCGATGGTTCTGGTCTGGGTCAGGACCTTGCTGCGCTGCGAAAATAGATCTGTCCCCTTTACCCGCTTCCTTTACTGTATTCTTTCCTATAAGTATCCAAAATAACCTGATAATAATCTTCTTTTCCTTTTTCATAGTCCCCGAAAAGCACTAAAAATTGATTATTTTTAATATTGTCACAACCATTTCAATTGTAAGAGAGTCATAAAAATTTTTTCTTTCAGCTTTTTTAAACTTGGTAATTAAATACCCCTTGTAATCTGATCTACCATCCTCCACGAGATTAAGTTTCTCGATAAACCAGCGAATTGTGTTTAGAACTCTCTCTTCGTCTCCATTACCTATAAAGTACCTAAGAGTGCTATGTGGCGGACGATAGTCACTTGCGACACGTGGTGAAAGAACTAAAACTTGCTCATCAAGTTTCCCCAGGTCAACATAGTATTCGCCAGGTATTGTTATGTATCCACCAAAAATATTTATGTAGGTTTCATTTTCGGACTCGGTTTTGAATAGCGGTAGGTAAACGGCAATACAAATAGATATCAACACAACTATTATAATTGCAATTCTAACAAACCGGTTAAAGGGGACACAAACCGGTTAAAGGGGACAGATTTATTTTTCGACATTACGTGGCCTGCCCCGTGCCCTGTTTTCAACCCGCAAACCGATTCGACTCTCGATTTCATCTATGAACCTCCAATTTCCGGTTAATTGATTACGATGCACCGAATCGCGGAGAAATTTCCGTTCCTTTTCAGGCGTTCCTTCTTGCAGAAACGCTTTATATCGCATGGCTCGTTCGTCGTGACTATTACCTAGACCAGTGAAGTAATCGTTCGCGTCCAAAGTTTCACTTTCGCCAACGGACAAGCGCTCACGGTAACTGGACCATGGATAATCCTGCGGAGCCCGTACCATGCCCGCCCGCACCGGGTTTAGCTCTATATAGCGGAAACAGTTCAACAAGTACTGCTCCTCCTGAATCGGGCTCGCCTTGAATCGTCCATTCCACAGGGAACCGCTGCGCGACTCCAGTTTATTCATATACATCGTCTGACGTCCATTTACCCGTTTCATCATCTCCGACAATACCGAAGCCTGCTTCGGCGGTCTGGCGATAATATGAACGTGGTTTGTCATCAGGCACCATGCATATATCTCAATGTTCAGTTCAAGTTTCCATTCTGTCAGGTTATCCAGGAAGTACTGATAATCCTGATCGGCCAGAAACACGGCATTACGGTTATGGCCTCGTTGTACTATATGGTGCGGACATTCCGGCACCAGTAGTCTGCCTTTCCTTGGCATGGTGGTTCTCCTTTGTTTGTTTCGAAGCTAAGTTTCCCCGGGTGGCTTCGAGGGGGACAGATTAAAATCTGTCCCCGATGGTTCTGGTCTGGGTCAGGACCTTGCTGCGCTGCAAAAATAGATCTGTCCCCCTTACCCCCTTTTCTTTATTTGTTCTTTATCCACATCTCGTCTATTCGTAGAACGACATTATTGTTTCGACTAATTTCTGATTTCCACCTGTGTAAATTAAATATTCTTTATCGTCTGTCACTAGCACGCTGTAGAACTCATACCCTGACACATTTATCTTCTTTGAAAATGCATCATAACTCCCCTGTGAATTTTTAATTGTGGAAGCCTTGTATGAGCTGTCAATAGCTCTTAACGGATTTTCCAATCCTGAGATTTCACCTACTACAATGCTTTCCTTGTTCACAAATCCACTAACGCTTTCGAATGATTCGGATTCATATTTTTTCGATGCCAAGATAGTTTCTGAAAGTTTAAATCTCCCAGGAATCGGGAGCTGAACTCCAAACAAGGAAATAAAGGCAATTCCAGAATCGCATTGATAGATGTTAGTTTTCAAACATCGATTTTCAATTTCAAAGAATGACGCTTCACCTGCTATGACTTCGCTTACAATAAGCGCCACAGTTAAACCAACAACTACCATTTGAATGTAAATTTTCAATGAACTTCTCGTTATTTGCTGAGGCATCAATAGAAAAAACAATCATCAATTACGCAGCCTACAAACGGCCCCTTATTTGCATTACTTCCGGTTAAAGGGGACAGATCTATTTTTCGACATTACGTGGCCTGCCCTGTGCCCTGTTTTCAATCCGCGAACCGATCCGACGCTCGATTTCATCTGTAAATCCCCGATTCCCTGTTAATTGATTCCGACGCACCGAGTCGCGGAGAAACTTCCGCTCCTTCTCCGACGTTCC
>QNFD01000357.1 GCA_003645435.1 Gammaproteobacteria bacterium
CGCTATTCGAAAATCGAGTTTGGCAAATTCGTCATAGCTAATTTCATCCGCGATCGCTTCGATGTCCGCATTACCCGATCCGGAACTGATCTTATTTTCTTCGATCTGGGCTTCCTTGCTGGCTTCTATCATGCGCTCGATAAAGACCGGTTCGATACGTGTCATTAATGGCTTGAAGCGGTTGATCGCGTGATCCAGCAGGTCGGCATCGAGGTCGGCCCATTTGAGATCTTCGACATTGAGAAATGTCTCGGCCTGTAGTGCCAGGCGGGGCAACACCGGCTTGAGTAAAATTACCAGTTGGCGAAAACAGTTAATGCCAACGCTACATACTTCCTGAACCTCGGCATGTCGCTCCGGGTCCTTAATCGCCACCCAGGGTTGTTTTTCGTCGATATACTGATTCACCTTATCGGCAATCGCCATGATTTCCCGCATCGCCCGCGAGAATTCCCGATTCTCATAAGCATCAGAGATGCTTTGCGCGGCTTCGACATTTTGCCGGCTGAGACTATCGTCACTAATACTGGCTGCGAGCTGGCCGCCAAATGTTTTATTGATAAATCCGGCACAGCGGCTGGCGATATTGACTACCTTACCGACCAGGTCAGAATTCACGCGCGTGGTGAAATCGTCAAAATTTAAATCAATATCGTCGATACCGGGTCCAAGCTTGGCGGCAAAATAGTAGCGCAGATACTCGGGATTCAGGTGTTCGAGATAAGTGCGAGCTTTAATAAAAGTACCGCGTGACTTGGACATCTTTTGGCCGTCGACAGTCAGGAACCCATGGCAGTAGACGGCGGTTGGCTTTCTGAAACCGGCGCCATGTAACTCCGCGGGCCAGAACAGCGTGTGAAACCTGGCGATATCCTTGCCAACGAATTGATGTAACTCGGCCTTGCTGTCAACATTCCAGTAATCATCGAAGTTGCGATCGTTCCTGTCACACCAGTTTTTGAAACTCGCCATGTAGCCTATCGGTGCATCGTGCCAGACGTAGAAGTACTTGCCGGGCGCGTCGGGTATCTCGAATCCCCAGTAGGGTGCGTTGCGAGAAATATCCCAGTCCTTTAAGCCCTCATCCAGCCATTCATCCATCTTGTTAGCGATCTCTTTTTGGATATGACCGGCACGGGTCCACTGCTTCAGCATATCTTCAAAATCGCTGAGCTTGAAAAAATACTGTTCCGATTCCTTCTCAATGGGAGTTTCACCAGTGACTACCGAGACCGGGTTTTTTAAATCGGTTGGTGCGTAGGTTGCACCGCAGTTCTCGCAATTGTCGCCGTACTGATCGGCAGCGCCACAGTTGGGACACTCGCCCTTGATGAAGCGATCCGGCAAAAACATCTCGGCCTTCGGATCATAGGCCTGTGAAATGATTTTAGTGCAGATGTGTCCGCCATCCCTGAGACGCGTATAAATGAGTTCGGCAAAATAGCGATTCTCATCCGAGTGCGTGCTGTAGTAGTTATCGAATTCGATCGCGAAATCGGAAAAATCCTGTTCATGCTCGATTTTCATGCGCTCAATCAGCACCTCGGGGGTGACCCCCTCCGCCTGTGCGCGTAGCATGATTGGCGTGCCGTGAGCATCATCGGCACAAACGTAAATACATTCGTGACCACGTAACTTTTGATAGCGCGCCCAGATATCGGTTTGAATATATTCGAGTAAATGCCCAATGTGAATGGGTCCATTGGCATAAGGCAAGGCGCTGGTGACGACTATTTGGCGGGAATCAGAACTCATTTATGATGATCGTTGGACTTAAAGTTGCGTAGTTTATGTGTTGCATGGGGAACTGTATAGGGCATCAATTAAACAAACGCATAAAAACTAGGTGATATTTCACTATCAGCTCAGGTAAAATGCTCGCCCCTGGAGTCTGTCGGAGACAGATTCCGTTTTAAATTACTATTTGATATTGAGTATCTAAACATGTCGATCAATAAACAACAAATTGAGACTGCCCTGGGCGAAGTCATCGACCCGTACATGGAGACTGACCTGGTATCGGCCAAATCGGTGAAGGATATTGGCATAGACGGTGACAATGTCAGCGTCACCCTGGTACTTGGATATCCCGCAGCGGGATTCTTTGACGATCTCAAGCAACTGGTGCGAGATAAACTCCAGGGCCTCGAAGGAATTGGAGATATTGATGTCAAGGTCTCGAGTAAGATTACCTCCCACACGGTACAGCAAAATCTGAAACCTCTGCAGGGCATAAAGAACATTATCGCGGTTGCCTCCGGTAAGGGTGGCGTCGGTAAATCGACAACCGCTGTCAATCTGGCGTTGGCCTTACAGGCTGAAGGCGCCACCGTCGGCATACTCGATGCCGATATTTATGGACCCAGTATTCCGCGTATGCTCGGTTGCAAGGGTCAGCCCGAATCAAGCGACGGCAAGAGCCTGGAACCCATGATCGGGCACGGTATTCAATCCATGTCGATCGGATACCTGGTCGAGGAAGATACGCCGATGATCTGGCGCGGTCCGATGGTAACCCAGGCGCTGGAACAGCTTCTTAACGATACGCGATGGAAAGACATCGACTACATGGTGGTTGATTTACCACCGGGTACTGGTGATATCCAACTCACACTGGCGCAGAAAATTCCGGTGAGCGGGGCGATTATCGTCACCACACCTCAGGATATAGCCTTGCTCGATGCGCGCAAGGGTTTGAAAATGTTTGAAAAGGTTGAAGTGCCGGTGCTCGGCATAGTTGAGAATATGAGTATCCATATCTGCAGCGAGTGCGGTCATGCCGAGCATATCTTCGGTGAAGGCGGCGGTGCGCGCATGGCCGAGCAACACGATGTCGATTTCCTTGGTGCGTTACCGCTCGATATCCGCATTCGTGAACAGGCCGATAGCGGAAATCCCACGGTTGCGGCGATGGCAGATAGCCAGATCAGTGACATTTATCGTGACATTGCGCGTAAAACAGCGGCGAAGTTGGCAACCAGGGCGAAAGATCATTCGGCTGCTTTTCCTAGTATAGTTATTGAGAATAACTGATTAAAGATCCAAAAGAACCCTCACCCTAACCCTAACCCTCTCCCAGAGGGAGAGGGTTAGGGTGAGGGGAGCTAGAACTGCCCACTCTGATAATCCCGAAAAGCCTGTTTTACCTCGGCCTGGGTATTCATCACGAAGGGCCCGCCGCGGGCTATAGATTCACCGATTGGTCTTCCGGCGATCAGCAGAAATCGGGCGCCCGCATCCTCACTCTTCAGACTAACGCTATCACCATCACTCAGAATCGCGAGTTGATCACGAGACACTATTGCCGATTCACCCGCCTCCGTCTCCAGTGTCACGCTGCCCTCGATCACGTAGACAAAGGCGTTATGATCGACCGGCAATACTTCGTTAAATTCGGTGTTTGCCTCCAGGCGCACGTCCAGGTATAGCGGATCGGTCAGGGGTTGGGTTATCGGGCCAGTCGTACCCTTCGAGGTTTTTCCCGTGATTACCCTAATAGATGTACCGGGTCGAGTTTCGTTTGGAATACTGCTGGCGTCGTGTTCCTGGTAAAGCGGTTCCGTCA
>QNFD01000358.1 GCA_003645435.1 Gammaproteobacteria bacterium
ATCGCGGGCCGAACTGGCATCACTATCGATATCGGAGAGGTCGTCCACCAGCGCGTGCGAGGAGCGATGGATTGGCTGGCCTTCTTCCAGGTAGAGTACATTTCGGTCGCCGCCGAGACCGGTGTTGCCCGACCATTCGTAACCGGGAAAGGCGATGAAGCGCTGGTCCTGATTAAACTCGCGCGTGAGATCATTCAAGTGCTGCCAAAATTCTGTGGTAATCTGGAAATCATTGCCCTGGTGAGCGGTTGCATCGAGAAAGGCAAGATCGCGCGCAAAAGCATGAAAATCACGTGCCGAGTTGGTGCCGATGGTTTCCTCGGACTGGCCGTGCAGGTCTCCCCAGTAGGGGAGTAATTCTGCACCGGCAATGACTCGCAATGGATTCGAAGTCGCCAGCACCCGATTGTCCGCATCCATGAGCTCAATCAAAACACATTCCTGTGCCGATTCGACGCAGAGGCCTTCTACGACTATGGCGCGTTGACCGGGTTTGAATTCAATTTTTTCCGGTATCCCCGACACGGGAGTATTCGAGCGTAAAAATAGTGTCTGGTCACACTGGTCACTCGGGTTTCCCCAGCTATCCTCGGCTTTTACCGATAGACGGAATGAATCACCGGGTCTTCGTGTGGTAGGTACAACCGCTTTCCATAAAACCGGTTTGCCGGGGACGATGGAAATCTCGGGTTGCTGCGGGAGTTCGACATAGTTGTAGGTCGCGATCGCGTCAACCAGCACGCGAAACTCGAATGTCTCCTCGCAAAAGGTCTGAATACGCATTCCCGGGCTACCACCGACCGGATCGCCAAAGTTGACCGTAATCTGATCTCCCTCACGCAGAAATCCACGAACTACCTTGATGTAAATAGTTTTATCCCAGGGACGAATATTACGTTTCATATCGTACTCGACATGAAGCACAGCACCGTTTGAGGCTGTAACCGTCACATAGTTAGCCGCGCTCGGATCATCGAACTGTGGTTTGCCCATGTCGCTGGCAAAGCGATGCACAATTTTTATCGAACCGGTATCGTCGATACCGTAATAACCCGCCGTATAGGTTAAGGTGAAGGTCTGGAAGGAGCCCGCCTCAAATTTACCCACGGGTTCGACTGTTGCGGAACCCATGCGCTCGGGAAGAAATTGTGAATGTGGCATCGGTAAATCCGGTTGCTACTATAGATACTCGAATTATTTAACCTTCCTTGTGATAAGTCACCCGTTATTTTACAGGCCTAAGAGGATATGGCCCATTCCGGTTATGCAGTCTATACATTGAATATTACTATTGAATTAATAAATATAATTGTATTTACTTATTAAATAAGTAGTCCGATAATACTCCTGTCATCACATTCAACTTAGTGAAAGGAGATTAATCATGTTAGAAAATAAAGAAGGTCAAGAGGTACCCCAGACTATATTCCGTACGCGTCGCGATAATCAGTGGGTCGATCTGAGCAGCGATGAAGTATTCAAGGGCAAGACCGTCGTGTTGTTTTCGTTGCCGGGCGCATTTACCCCAACATGTTCATCGACCCATGTACCACGTTACAACCAGTTAGCGCCAGCTCTCAAAGCGCAAGGTGTCGACGAGGTCATCTGCGTATCCGTCAATGACGCTTTTGTTATGAGTGAGTGGGGTAATCAGCAGAAGGCCACCAATATCACTTTTATTCCGGATGGTAATGGAGATTTCAGCCGGGGCATGGGCATGTTGATATCGAAGCAAGACCTGGGTTTTGGCGATCGTTCGTGGCGTTATTCGATGCTGGTGAAGGATGGCGTGATTGAAAAAATGTTTATTGAGCCCGATTTACCGGGTGACCCCTTCGAAGTCTCGGATGCGGATACGATGCTGGATTTTATCGCACCGAATGCGAGTAAACCCCTGGATGTCACCGTGTTTACCCGGGATGGATGTGAATACTGCGCACGCGCCAAAGGCCTGTTACGCGATGCCGGTATTGTGTTTGATGAACTGGTTTTAAATCGTGACTTTAGCGAAACGACTATTCGCGCAGTGTCAGGTAAATCTACCGTGCCGCAGGTGTTTATCAATGGGGACTATATTGGCGGTTCGGAAGATCTGGAAAAGTTTTTTAATCGGAAACAGGCAGCGTGATTATTGTTGGTCAGCAAAACGCGGAGATTTAGTTCTGTGTTCTGGGGGTCTGAATTCGGGCCCCGGAATTACCTCCGAAAGCCTGATCACATATCCACGCCCAGGGTTAACAGCAACTGAAAGTCGTCCTGTTTGGGTACGCTGCTGTCGGCTCTGGCCTGGGGGTCCTGTATCCGATCCCAGATCACAGAGACGTCGAAATCCAGGATTGAGGTTATTTCGGTCTCAAAGGTGGCGATGGCATGATGAGTATAGGTACCTGATTCCTGATTGACGATGCTTAGGTTGTAACGAACATTGAAATCTATCGTTTTGGTCAGAGGCGTGTCGTAAAAAGTATTGGCAACCAGTGCGGGGGTATCGACACTATCCGAGTCCCCGGGCTCTACGCTGACGTATCGAGTCGCCCGATAAGCGGGCCCGCCTGACACGTCCCAGGTGGTCCTGGGGGTATCGATGATGTGATAACCTCCGCCGATACCAATGGTGTTGCGGGAGTCGACATTTTGAAAGGGGTCCCGGTAGTATTCGTAGAAGACCGGGCGCCAGAAATATTCCCTGGCAGCGAAGATGTCAAAAAAGGTGTTTAGTCGATGATTGTTGACCGTTTGTAAATCGCCCGACTCGGAACGGTTGCCCAGGTAGTCGATGACGAAACGATTTTCTGGTGTGCGCCGCTTGATATTCAACTTTAAGATAAAATCGGTCAACTCGGAGTTGCCGCGGGTAAAATTCAATCCAAAGCTGATCTTGGTAGACCAGTTGTCTTGCTCCGAATCCGCGCCTGGAGTAATCGATATTAACAGGATCCGGTCAAATTTCTCTACACTCCCGCTGGAGACGATAGTGATCTTTTCACTGTCAACAGTGACTACCCCATCGAATACCCTGGGGCCTTCAGGTGAATCTATGCTCACTCGCTTTGCACCATGACTAAGCAGCTGTGCCACGTCTTCCCAATCGATCGTCTGTAGACCAAATTCATCACTGTCAAATTCGAGTTGATCCGAGTAGAGGACCTTCAATTCGCCTTTCAGCCACTCGCCCGACGTGGTCTGAATCCAGTCAAACTGGTCGGTGGGTGGTCTGCTTGATTCCCAGTTCGCACTAGCTTCCGAGCTGACCGACGCTTGTGCGAGTAGCAATAGCTGTGGCGGTTCACCAAAGACCAGCTCCGAACTCGACGTAAATATATCGCCGGTAGAAAGATCGAGACTATTGCCTGCATTAGATTCCGTCCAGACACCCGCTACCGATAGACAATAAACCGCGAGCAGGGTGCCTGCACGGCAGGCGAGGGCCCTCAGAGTAGTATTCGGGAAGCAAGTCAATGTCGGTATCCTGTTCGTTATTATTGGTAACAGGCCTTTTATTTTATTTAGACAAAAGGATATCAGTATGTTCCCAGGATTTACCCGCGCAATCGTATTCACGG
>QNFD01000359.1 GCA_003645435.1 Gammaproteobacteria bacterium
ATCGACGATATTTAACCATGCCCCAACGGGTATAGGAAGTTTTTAAACCATTCCGGCTATCCACGCTGAAGTTCATTAACACCCTCGAACAGTTGTCTGGAGCGATGAATTCCCAACACCAAAATACGAATTATTTCATCGCTCACTGGTAAGCTGGAAAAAAACGTTTTGCGCTGTCTCGAAATTTAACCGTCTGCTCAATAATCTTTGAATTCGACAGTTTTAATGACTTTTTCTCATCTACATCACGTGTCCCCGGACTTTCTATTAGCAGCATGCGTCGCTTCGATATTGAAGTCATCTGAGCAAAATACTGGCCGATATCCCGTTTCGACAATTTCAGGGTCTCATCGGCCAATTGCTGGCGTGAATCAAAATGAAAACGCTTTAAATCTATCTCACGCCAATAACGGTTGGTTCGATCGCTCAGGCGCTTGTCCTGTAGCTGAACAAGTGAAATCAGGCCCTGCTTTACCTGGTCAAACTCCGCTTCAGAAATCGCATCCAGTTGCTCATCGAACTCCTGTAAAAAATCATCCATCAGGGCATAGATCTGCGCTGGTTGGTGACTCGGGCTCTGCACCGTAAGCACTAGCCCGGGTACTTCAAGTATATTCATCGGTGTGGCATAGACAACATAACCAACCTGGTTACTGGTCCGCAGATAAAAGTAGTAGGGTGATTCTATCAGCTGACTTAACAGGTAAAGCCGTGCTCGTTCACTCACGCTGCCCTGCTGGCCCTGCAGGTACATAATCAACGCCGAATCCGGGTGTTCGATATCGAGTGTGCGCAGGTAAGTGACTCCGTCACTGAGTTCGCGTAACCGGGGCCTCGGGACTTCGCTTTGCAGTTTTGAGCTGACGAAGGTTTCGCGTATCCTCGCCTCCATCTTTTGGGTGCTGGATATTTTGCTATCACCATGAGCGAGTACAGTGATATTTATGTTGTCGTAATAGTCGACGATAAAGGTCCTGAGTTCCCCCGGTGTGACCGAATCGATTTCCGCCAGTTGCTCCTGTTCCGTCCACACAGGATTCATCAATAGACGATACAGTTCCCCGATTAACTGATCTGCGGGTGGGGTTTTACCAATATTTTCCAGGTCACGCCTTAGCTCGGCTTTCACCAGCTCTAATTGGCCATCGCTAAAATCTGCTTGCCGCAAGGCTGCCAGTATTAGTGTTAGCAACTCGTGTTGCTTGTCCTCGTATCCGCTTAACTTGACCGAATAGCCGCGTCCATGCCGATACAGGCTGTATTTAACTCCGGCCAGTTGCGCTGGGTAGGAGACCTTAGTCAACTGGTCATTGACGAGTTTTATATACAAATCGGTTAGCACGGCATGTCGCGCTGAATTCCCGGCAATGGGCGACTGGATACTAAAATAAAACCCCGCACGTGGGGTGCCAAATGATTCATCAGCCCGATACCAGGTGTTGAAACCGGTCTGGCTGGTTATTTGTACCGGAGATTTAGACGCTTCCAGCCCAACCAGCAAATCCAGTCTTTCTGGAATGAATGGATTGGGTGCTGGCAAACCAAGCCGCCCGTCTGCTGTTATCGATTGCCAGGCCGTCAGCCATGATTCAGGTATTTGATCAAGCTCGAAATCGACTTCATACCATGGCGTTACCCTGCTTGTTTTCAGGCTTTTTGAAATGACCGTCATGATCAGGTTATGCGGACGCAATTCATCCAGCAACTCCCTGATGCGATCGGGCCTGAAGTACTCTTTTATGTAGGGGCCACGCAGCACATCAACCATTTTGTAATCATGCATCCGTGATGCCAGTGACATGACATAGCTGCCGGCATCGTGTTCCTGCCTGAATCGAAATGCGATTTGTGCCAGTTTCTGATCTTGCTTGAATCGCCATTCCTCGATCCCCTCGTTTCTGATCAGAAGAATTTGGGAGAATAGTAATCGACCGATCTCCTCCAGGTGTTCTAGTCCGGGTTCGGTCAGTCCAATACTGACGGTATAACTACCCTGAAACTCGTCCATATAACGAACCCCTGCAACCAGGTTCTCCCCCCAGCCAAGTGACTTAAGCAATGCCAGTAGTGACCCCTCTCCCTCATGGCCTAACAGGTTTGAAATGTATTCGGCGGGTTTTGCGAGATACTCACCTTTGATGCTTGGGATCAGGAAAGTAAAACTAACCCGGTTTCCTTCCAGTTCCGGAACAAGCTTGAGCCGTACCGGCAACATTTCGCGATCATACAGTTCCAGGTTAAATGACTGGGCCTGCGCATCGGTATCCGCGACCGGAGAGAATTTATCTCGCACGATCACCTCCAGCTGGTCCAGCGACTCACGCCCAAGCACCACCAGGGTCATGATCCTCGCCGAGTAATACTTCTGATAGAACTCGATTAGCGCCTGACGAACAGTTTCATTTTCCTTGTCGGCCAGTGTTTTTGTCGAACCTACGGCAAATTGAGCATAGGGATGCTCTGGGTTAACCAGCTCTCGGCTTGCCGCCCATAGTCTGCGCCCTTCATCTTTGCGCCGGGCCTGATATTCTGAGTGTACGATGGCCCTTTCACGGTCTACGTATTGCTCATCGAAGGTCGCATCGATAAAAAAGTGTGAAAACCGATCCAGCGCGGGAACAAGATAATCGGAGCTTATGCTGAAAAAATAATTGGTGTGATCGAACGAGGTAAAAGCATTGTTTGATCCGCCATGATTCTGGATAAAGCGCTGGTATTCACCTGCTTCCGGATATTTCCGGTTGCCGAGGAACAGCATATGTTCGAGAAAATGAGCCAGGCCTAACCATTCTTCAGGATCACTGCCATTACCAATATTGATATCGAGCGAGGCGGCGGATTTGTCCGTCCCAGGATCAGAAATCAATAATACCCGTAGCCCGTTATTGAGCACCAGTGGACGATAGCTTTTATCATCGGCGGGACTCTGGATAACCGACTCCAGCGCCTGTAATGAACAGGAAAATAACAGCAGTAGTAGAACAGTAAATTTTTTCATTATGTTAGTGTAGGTCGATGTTTGGATCGTTGGTGAATATTGATTCGCATTTACTACTTCGGTATCGATAATACTGTCATTATTGACCGCTTGGAAGTGCGCTTTTACAATTGTTCTGTGACACGGATTTTCACATTTGATTCAATCGATAATTTCCTGGAGATATTGAAATGAAAGTAATTGTTATAGGTGCGGGTGGTGCAGTCGGGCAGGCCGCGGTGGCGGGTTTAGGTGGTCGGCATGAAATTATTGCAGTGGGTCGAAGCAGCGGTGACATCCAGCTAGATATCGAAGACCTGGAAAGTATTCGCGCCATGTACCAACAGACGGGCAAGGTCGACGCTGTCATCAGCGCCGTCGGCCATGGGCATTTTGGTGCTGTAGCGGAGATGAGCGGTGAGCAGTTCATGATGGGAATCAACCATAAGGTCCTGCCGCAGGTGAACCTGGTGCTGGAAGGCATCGCTCACATGAATGACGGCGGTTCGTTTACGCTGACCAGCGGCATGTTAAACCGTGACCCGACCAGAGGTGGTGCCTGCGCTGCCGCGGCTAACGGCGCCA
>QNFD01000360.1 GCA_003645435.1 Gammaproteobacteria bacterium
GGATTGATCAATATGGTTCGCGGCACCGGCGGTGCATCGGCATAACGCGGATTTTCTTCATAACCGAAAATTACCACGCGTATATTAACGCCAATCTGCGGTGCTGCAAGGCCGGCTCCATTTTCTGCTTCCATGGTGTCCCACATATCAGTTAGTAACTGATCGAGTTCCAGCGTAGCAAACTGCTCAACCTCACGGGATCTTTCGAGCAAGCTTTTTTCACCCATTCTTAAAACTAATTTAACCGCCATGGCCAAGCCTCTGAAAATTGAACTGACAGGATATAATCAACTTAACCGCACATCAATTGATAGTGCCGGACATCGATGTTATAAAGATATGAATGTCATTCAATTGACTCAAGCAATTGACTCAAACAAGCGAGAATTACGATGACCAGGAAAACACCCCCCATTGAACCGGTAAGCGGCACCATCATCCCGCGTTATGCAGGTCCTTCCACCTTTTGTCGTTTACCCGAATTACGCGATGTGCCTTATTGCGATGTAGCGATACTGGGTATCCCCTTTGATTCGGGCACCAGCTATCGGCCCGGTGCACGCTTCGGGCCCCAGGCAATCCGTCAGGCCTCACGCCATTTGCGTACTAACTTTCATCCCGCTTACGACACTGAACCATTCAAGACAATACAGGTAGCCGACGCCGGCGACGTCGGCTGCAATCCCTTTAATATCGAGGAAGCTATCTCCCAAATTGAAGCAGCGGCAACCGAGTTGTTTGAGCAGGCAGGCGCCATCGTCAGCATCGGTGGCGATCACACAATCGCGGTGCCGCTGTTACGTGCGGTCAACAAGCAGGTTGGCCCGGTAGCACTGGTGCATTTTGACGCTCATCTTGATACCTGGGATACCTATTTCGGTGCCCCTTATACGCACGGCACACCTTTTCGACGTGCGGCCGAGGAAGGCCTGTTCAAGGGTGATGCCTCTATGCATGTCGGCATTCGCGGGCCACTGTATAGTCGCGATGATCTGATCCAGGACGAAGAACTCGGATTCAAGGTCATACATTGCGATGAACTACAGGATCATGGTATCGATCACATCGTCAAACGAATTCGCGACCGGGTTGGAGATAATCCTCTATACCTTTCGATCGATATCGATGTGCTGGATCCGGCCCACGCGCCCGGCACCGGCACCCCGGAAATCGCCGGCATGACCAGCCGCGAACTAGTCAATATAATCCGCGGTTTGCAGGGACTCAACCTGGTTGCCGCCGACATGGTCGAGGTAGCCCCGGCTTACGACCATGCAGAAATTACCTCACTCGCAGCGGCAACCATAGTTTTCGAAATGATAAATTTGATCGCTTTTAAATCGAATCCCTGACCTCTACAGGGTATCCCGTACAGGCTAATTGGTTATCCTTTTCCTGAGTTCACTTCTCGAAATTATCAGCGTGATGGGCTGCAAAACAGGTAGAATGGCGGCAAATTTATGGAGCCGATTTAAATGCCGTTACCGACACCGGAAAACCGTCAGTTAGCCCACACCCGGGTGGTCACCTGCCTTGGATTCAAACGCGACGACCAGCTATGGGATATCGAAGGCCGTATCGTCGATACCAAACCATACGACTTCCCGAATAAAGACCGGGGCGGCCAAATACGTGCGGGCGAAGCGCTGCACGATATCTCTATTCGCCTGACAATTGATATTGATCTTAACGTCATCGATGCCGAAGCGATCATCGATGATTCGCCCTACAATTATTGCAAGAGCGTAACAACCGTCGCTAAACGGTTGATTGGCCTGCAGATAGCTCCCGGCTGGACCGCTAAATCAAAATCCGCGATGGGTAGTAACCGCGGATGTACACATTTAACCGAATTACTCGGACCCGTGGCTACCACCGCAATTCAGACTATTACCAGCGCCAGGATTCAACAGACACCGGATGCCAAAGAGAAGAGTTCGACGATGAACTTTATCAATAGCTGTCACTCCTATTCAGTCAATAGCCCGGTAGTAAAGGAACACTGGCCAGATTTATATCGAGAAGATGCTCAGTAGTAAACCAGGACCCGCCGAGCGCAATAATCTATTGCTGTTGGGGTTCATTGCTGGTTTGTGTAGCTAATGTTAGCCCCGCGAAATTGGGCTATCTTAAAGATCCTGTTTTTCGTTGGCCTGGTTGTGCTCGGAAACTACCTGACCCAGTGGTTTATCATCCAGCTCAGCGTTGAGATCAAACCATCCAGCGAACTCATGCTGGATAGAATCATCGTCATGTCGATGTTGGCCTATAGCCTGTTGATGTCCATCCCATTTGTTCCAGGGGCAGAGATCGGGGTCGCTGCCCTGATGATTCTCGGGCCCAAAATTGCACTGTTTGTTTACCTTGCTACACTGGCCGCTCTTAGCCTGAGTTTCTTTGTCGGCAGGTTTATTCCTGAAAAAAAGCTGATCAATTTTTTGCAGGACCTTCATCTTCACAGGATCGCTAATTTGCTGATAAAGTTCGAAGGTCTCGACTCGAAACAACGGCTGAGCCTGATGCTGTCACGCTCGCCGAAAAGATTCGTCCCGTTCCTGATCAAATATCGCTATCTTGCGCTCATGCTGGCGATCAATATGCCGGGCAATATTGTTATCGGCGGCGGCGGCGGTATTGCCCTGATGGCCGGATTAAGTCGGCTTTTTACTCCGCCGATGTATCTCCTGGCTGTCGCGATCGCAGTATCACCGGTCCCCCTGGTGATGACAATTTACGGAAATATCTTCAACTAGATTCCGTTACAAATAGACCGACAGTCAAGCCTGTCAGCCAGCTAAACCCGGGCGGCAGCGACCGCTAATAAAAAAATCTTCTGTACTATACTCATTATTCCGTTGTTGATGATTGTAGTGAATCCTCCCAGGTTTTTCCGCTATGAAACAAGTTGTAGAAATTGAACTTAAGGGTTTTTCCCGGACCATTGCCGAACTCGAATGGTTACTGTTAATCCTTGTTCTACTCTATTTTGTCGTACCTACATCAATCATTACCGATAGCTGGGGACTCACGCTGGCAATGATTATCTACGCCAGTTTCATTTTCTCCTTCAGATACTCAAAGTTATTTACCGAAGAAACTCACTGGAAGCTCGCGATCGAGACCTGGGCCATGTTCGTGTTTATCACCTGGGCCGTCTACAACTCCGGCGGCATTGAGAGCCCGCTGCTCAACCTGTATTTACTGGTCATAATCGTGAGCGCATTGACCCTGGGTAAGTTAACCACCCTGCTCGAATTTATCATGATTACCGCGGTATATTTCTACCTGGGGCGGAGTGAAAATACCGAAAGTATCTACTCGATAACAGAATTTGGCGAAATGATGATACTGTTTGCGCCTATATTATTGGTCGGCTATGTCACCACCTTGTTGGCAGCCGATGTCCAGTACGCCCGCCAGGAACTGGTGATGCTGTCGGATACTGACGAGTTAACCGGGCTTAAAAACAGGCGTGCTTTTAAAAGCGAGCTGTCGAATGAAGTAAAGAAATCAATGCGCTACAAAAGACCATTTTCTATCATGATGTTAGATGCCGA
>QNFD01000361.1 GCA_003645435.1 Gammaproteobacteria bacterium
AGCAGGTATTGCTCCTCACCGGATGGCGGGTTCTTGATCAATTCGATCAGGTCGGCGACCTGTTGCGCATCGAGTGGTTTTGGCGGAATGCCTTCTACTTCGCGTTCTGCGGTGTGGTCTCGGTATGCCTGTAACATATTATTAATTCTCTTCTAATTCGATTAAGACTAACTCCTTGATATATGAAGATGAGCCTGCTTTCATCCAATAGCAATAATACACTACAGCGGGGCCAGCAGCAGCTATCAAATAGCCGGGGTGGACACGGATAAAACTACTTGCGTTTATCTATCGGTACATACTCCAGGTCGATCGGGCCGGTATAAAGCTGACGGGGACGCCCAATCTTGAAATTCGCATCCATTTGCATTTCATTCCACTGCGTAATCCAGCCGACGGTACGAGCCATCGCAAAAATAACCGTGAACATGTTCATCGGTATACCCATCGCCAGGAAAATGATGCCGGAGTAAAAATCGACATTGGGATACAGATTTCTTTGTACGAAGTAATCGTCTTCGAGCGCAACTTTTTCGAGCGCCATCGCGGTTTCGAGAAGTTTTTTCTGCTCACCGCTAGACTCCATATCATTTAATAGCTGATGACAGATTTCACGAATCAGTTTGGCGCGCGGATCATAGTTTTTGTAAACCCGGTGCCCAAATCCCATCAAGCGGAAGCTGTCGTTTTTGTCCTTGGCGCGATCGACAAAATCCTGTAACGGTTTGCCCGATTCATTGATATCCATCAGCATACGAATTACTGCCTCGTTCGCACCGCCGTGTGCCGGACCCCATAAGGCCGCGATACCGGCCGCTACCGCGGCAAACGGATTAGCGTCGGAGCTACCGGCGAGTCTTACCGTCGAAGTTGAAGCGTTTTGTTCGTGGTCGGCGTGCAGTATCAGAATCAAATCGAGTGCCTTCGCCAGTAACGGATTGACGGTGTACTCTTCACTCGGCATCGAAAACATCATATACAGAAAGTTCTCGGTATAGCTCAGACTATTATCTGGATAGATAAACGGCTTACCCATCGCGTAGCGGTAACTCCAGGCCGCAATCGTCGGCATCTTCGCAATTAAGCGATGCGCAGTAATCAGTCGATGTTCAGGATTATGAATATCCATGTGTTCGTGATAAAAGGCTGCGAGGGCGCCAACCACACCTACCATGATAGCCATCGGGTGTGCATCGCGACGAAAACCGCTGAAAAATCGCTTCAGTGCCTCGTGCAGCATGGTGTGGTTAGTGATTTCATAGACAAACTCATCCAGCTCATTTTTGCTCGGTAGATCACCGTTAATCAGCAGGTAGCAAACTTCCAGGTAAGAACTATGCTCGGCGAGCTGGTCGATCGGATAACCGCGGTATTGCAGTACGCCTTTTTGTCCGTCGAGAAAGGTAATGCTACTGGCGCAGCTTGCAGTGGACATGAATCCGGGATCAAAGGTGAAATAACCCAGTTCCTTATATAGCGCGCCGATATCAATCGTTTTTGGCCCGCTGGTAGGCGTCAGTAACGGTAATTGCACTTTCTTACCGGTCGCGTCGTCGATTATGGTTACGGTTTCGGTGCTCATCTTCTTCCTCTTCGATTCCCCAATGATGGTCTGTTTTAGACCGGCGTTTTTAATTTTTTTGCATTATACAGTAGCTGGACACGAAGCAGGGGTAATCCCCGTTCCAAAAAGTTCGTCCAATATAACTTATTTTCGACCTGGATATTTCCCCTGCCGTTGATTATTAAATTTTACAATCGTCAAGATTAATAATCTGAGAGCGCGCTGCGATCGGCTTAAACAAGAAGCAAGGCTATTTAGCACACGAGTAAATTCAGATATTGTTGACAATTATCAAATATTTATGCATATTTCGCTCCCCAATACGATTATTTACTTAATATTGTCGACAATATATGGAAAACACCGCAACTTCGCTTCCCCTTGATACAGCGTCCGAGTCCCGCACATTGGCGGGTCGCACCTACGAGAGCATAAAAGCCGACATCATCGTCGGGCAGTTGCCGCAGGGAAGTAAAATTATTGAAGCTGACCTCGCGTTGAAATACGGTATCAGTCGCGGCCCGTTACGCGAGGCGATTCATCGGCTCGAACAAAATAAGCTGGTCGTGCGTGTACCCCATGCCGGTTCACGCGTGATTACTCTCGATCACAAACTGATGGCAGACATATATTCTGCCCGAGAAGCGCTCGAGGGCATGGCAGCCAGGCTCGCCGCCAGGCATATGTCGGATGATGATATTCACTCGTTACAGCAACTGCTAGATATGCACGAGGAGGCGATTGGCAAGACCGAAGGCAAGGCTTATTTCCAGCGTGAAGGTGACATCGATTTTCACTACCGGATTGCGGTCGCGAGCCAGAATCAATGGATCCTGGATAATCTCAACGGCGAGCTGTACCAGTTAATCCGTATGGCCCGTCACCAATCAGCGCAAACACCGTCACGACCCACGATGGCCCTGAGCCAACATCGGCAAATTACATCGGCGATCGAGCAACGCGATGAAGAACTGGCAGAAATATTAATGCGCCGCCATATCAGTGGCGCCTGGAAAATTGTAAAAACTATTCTTGAGGATAAACATGTCTAACACACACTCCCCCGGGCAAAAACTTCGGCTGGCCGTCGAGCACAACAACCCACTTCAGGTAGTTGGCACGGTTAACGCCTACTCCGCGATTATGGCCGAAAAATGCGGTCATAAGGCTATTTATCTTTCCGGCGGCGGGGTCGCTGCCTGCTCGCTGGGAACCCCTGATCTCGGCATCACCACTTTGCAGGATGTGCTCGAAGATGCCCGCCGGATCACCGACGCCAGTTCACTGCCCCTGCTGGTTGACGTCGATACCGGCTGGGGCGGCGCGTTTAACATCGCCCGGTGCATACGTGAAATGATTCGCGCCAATGTCGCGGGCATTCATATCGAAGACCAGGTGTTGCAAAAGCGCTGCGGCCACAGACCGAACAAGGCGATCGTCAGCCAGGCGGAAATGGTCGACCGTATCAAGGCCGCCGTCGATGCGCGTAGTGACGCTAGCTTTGTCATCATGGCGCGTACCGATGCGCTCGCGGTCGATGGTCTCGACGCTGCAATAGCGCGCGCGGTTGCTTGTGCCGAGGCTGGCGCCGACATGATATTCCCTGAAGCGATGACCGAACTCGATCAGTACCAGCAATTCGTCAATGCGGTCAATGTTCCAGTACTCGCCAATATTACTGAATTTGGTTCGACGCCGCTGTTCAGCAGCGAACAACTGGCTTCGGTTGGGGTCAAGTTGTCGCTTTATCCGTTGAGCGCTTTTCGGGCGATGAGCCTGGCGGCACTCAATGTGTACCAGCATATTCTCGCCGACGGCAGCCAGCAAAATGTGGTCGACAGCATGCAAACCCGCATGGAATTGTACGTCTTTCTCAATTATCACGAATACGAACAAACTTTAGATAAATTATTTACCGAGGAATCATCATGAGTGAAGCTCCCGCTTTTAAACCAAAAAAATCAGTCGCACTATCGGGCACCGCCGCG
>QNFD01000362.1 GCA_003645435.1 Gammaproteobacteria bacterium
AACTATTACCACGACGATGATGGTAGCCTCGTCATCCGCGTGCGGCTACCTGCCGAAGATGGCGCCGTCGTGCTGCAAGCACTCAACGCCGCGATGGACGCGCAGTACACAGGGGAAAATGAAGAAACAACGAATAACGTTACTGCGGTAACGTCCGAAAACGGAGATCGGTTCGCGCAACGCCGCGCCGACGCACTGACGACGGTGGCGGAAACCGCGCTGCGCCACGGCCCCGAACCACAGCCATCGGCAGAGCGCTATCAAGTGATTGTCCACGTTACCGCGGAAACGCTGGCCGCGGACGACGACGGCCGCTGCGAACTCGACAACGGGCCGCGCCTCGCGCCGGACACCGCCCGCCGCATCGCCTGCGACGGCAGCCTGCTGCGGATAACCGAAGACGCCGCGGGCCATCCGCTCGACATCGGCCGTAAAACGCGCGCGGTGCCGCCGGCCATGCAACGGGCGCTTCGGTCCCGAGACGGAGGATGCCGCTTTCCGGGATGCACCCACAGTCGCTTCGTCGACGCCCACCATATTCGGCACTGGGCCAACGGCGGCGAAACATCGCTCGATAATCTTGCTTTATTGTGCCGCCGTCACCACCGCCTGGTGCACGAGGGCGGGTTCGGTGTCGAACGTATCGCCGATGGGACGTTATGCTTTACCCGGCCCGATGGCCGCGTCATTACCAACCATACACGGCTGCCCGACGCAGGTGCCACCGCCGGTTTGCGCAACCCGACTTTTGCTGCGCGCGGCCAACCGATCGACGCTGTGGACTGGATCATCCCCGAAGGCAAGCTGAACCTCGATCTTGCAGTCAGTGGTTTAATGCACTTTGAGGAGAGGATGAATGAATCAGAATCTCTATTGGTATGATAAAGAGGGATTTTTGCGAAAGTGCATCGAACATGAATGGTATTTTCTTGCTGTCTTTGTAAAGCGCAACAATACTCGTATCCACAAGCCAGATTCCCTGGTCCCTCATCTGTTTCAGGATATTGATCTTGTTTTCAATTCGTTGTTGGGTTGGCGTTTTACCTAGTATGGGGTGAAAGTCGCCGGGAGTCATGATCGGGTTGCAGCAACTGTAAAAGATCTTCCAGAACTGGGGGGTTCCGTCTCTGTTGGGATGCTGTGTGCTTCCGGTAAGGCTTTTCTCGCCGTAGCCGAGGCAGTATACAAATCGGGCGTATCTATCCGGATATGCCGGAAGTTCTGAGATAGATAGTAGCGGAAGGTTTCGGTCAGACTCGTGGGTATAGACATGGGACTCAGCAAGCAGGACTACCTGGGCTAATTTGGACGCACACTCTCGAATCAAGAATTCACTTTTGATTCACTACCCCATAAGCGAAATGATCAAGGGCGTGGTCCCGCAAATCCCTCATAGTGATTTGATCCTGGTCTGGATAGCCTCATCTGGTTTTAGTTCAGCCACTAAGGTCCGCTAATCATTTTGATATTGCCTGCAATCGATTTTCCAGCTGCTGATAGTCTCCCAAATGAGCCATCATCAGGCTTTTCCAGAGCTTCCCGTGATTCGGTACATGAAAATGCAGCAGCTCATGCACAATGACATAGTCGCAGAGCTCTTTGTCGAGACCGAGCAACTCGGTATTAAACGTCAGGTTCCCGCTGGTGGAGCACGATGCCCATTTGTTGCTCATGGGTCGCACGGTCAGCGAGTTAATCTGCACGCCGAGCTTGCCGGACCACTCGCGCACGCTCGATTTGAAGGCGATCTTGGCTGGTTCTGCTCTCATGGCTATGCCTGGCGCCGCAGAATGCTGAGAAGTCCTTCGACCTGGGCGGCAATCTCGTTCTCGTCCGGGTCTTCGGCTGCTGCATATAACGCAAACGTAATTGCCTGTCGCAAATCCCGTTGTTGGTTTTCGCTTTTCTGCCAGTTAGGGTGCGCGGCGAATGCACCTGCAACGCGTTTGCTGGTGGCCTCCGAATCCGGGACTCCAGCTTCGTCGAACTTGCTCATGACGAAGTAGGTCAGGTCATCCATGCCTTGCTCTGCCTGCCGATCCTCGAAACTTTCCTGCACGAGTTGGGCGCGATCCGACAACGCGATGAGGAAAGGGTCGTCGCTGTTTTCCTCGGCATTCTTTTGAATGGATTTGATCAGGTTAACGACCTTGGTCGCGTCACCTTCCTGGCCGGCTTTGATGGTTTCTATCGTATCCAAGTGTTTAAATTTAAAGAAATTAATCATCTGTAAGATAATCAGCTAGCCCTTCCAACATGGCGTCGTAGTCCTCGGCATTTCTAATACCTGCATCTCTCAATGCCTCGAGATTTTCGGGAGTAGCAACATCCAGGCCTTTGTCTGCCCCGTAAAGCTTCGGCTGTATACGATAGAATTGCGAACCACGAACTGTAGATGCAATCGACTTCATGTGATATTCAGTCATTTGTGGTCCACCTTCCAGACCTATATCGATTACTGCTGTCGCCCAACCCAGCTTGCCCCAATCCTTCACTTCGGGGTATGAGTAAGACCTCAGCTCTTTGCCGGTACCGAGTGACAAGATCATCATGTCCTTAATCCCCTTTGCCATTTTCGCCTCTATAGCTTCAGAGTACGCGCACAAAGTTGGGTCATTCGCTACCATACCTCCATCAATAAGAACGTATTTCCTTCTGGCTGGAGGCAGGGAGTATATTTTGGCAGTTTCGAAGTATGTTGGTGCAGCTGTACTTCCCCTCAGTAAATCCCTGACAAGGAAATCTTTCTCTTTATCTATCGCATCATGTTGAGTAAAAATTACAGGCACACGCTTTTTCACGTCATATGCCACGATACAGGTAGGTTTGGCTAATTCACTTAATTTAACATCGCCGAAAGCATCTTTTAAAACTCGTTCCAGTTCTGCTGCGGGATATTTTTCGTCGCTTAGACCTCCGACTGATCCGACGGCTTTCCAAAAACCCACGTCAAAGATTTCATCCCCGTCTTCAAGATAAAAATTCACAGCATCCTGCGCTGAATACTTCAGTGTCTGATTGTATCCAGGGCAAACATACGCCGCGCTCAATATTGCGCCAGTGCTAGTGCCCGCAAAGAGATCAAAGTAATCTCCTATCTTGCCGCTTTCGTGCCCGGGCCTTTTCCTGATCTTGTTTTCAAGTGCAACAAGAATCTGACCGGGAATTATGCCCCTTATACCTCCGCCATCAATTGACAGTATTTTCAATGCCATGACTAAGCTCCTTGTACAGGTTTGGTGAGTGCTGAGCGATAACTATACACCTGGATAAACTGCTGTGACTAATAGAACGGTATCGATAGGCCCGATACGCAATCGAGCAGTACGAACAAAAGCGTATGTCCCGGGAATCCTCGGGTATACAACTGGGATCGGTCCTCTCTACACAGGCTATGGAGCCATTGATACCGATGAGCAAAGCGCGTTTGTTTTTCTCGGTTCCCGCGTTACTTTCTGATCTGCCCTGATCATTCAGCCTGTCGTCGAGGCATGCATATTAGTATTGTTGATTTTGTGTAATGAAATGTTAATGCCCGCGTAAAT
>QNFD01000363.1 GCA_003645435.1 Gammaproteobacteria bacterium
CGGCGATCGATAAGTTCGACGCAGCCGATTTCAATAATACGATGATCCTGGCTGGTTTCGAGCCCCGTGGTTTCGGTATCGAGAATAATTTGTCTCATGGTTTTTCCATCATTTGGTCTATCGCTTCATTCGCCAGCCTGTCAGCCTCTTCATTGCCCTCGATGCCTGCATGCCCTTTTACCCAATTCCAATTGATGCGGTGCCTTAGCACCTGTTTTTCCAGCAGCTTCCAGAGGTCTACATTCTTAACTGGTTTTTTCGCCGCCGTTTTCCAGCCGTTCGCTTTCCAGTTGTCGATCCACTCATTGATTCCCTGCAGAACATATTTTGAGTCGGTGTTCAGATCAACATCGCAGGAACGGGAAAGTGCTCGAAGCCCTTCGATGGCAGCGGTTAACTCCATTCGATTATTGGTAGTTTCCGCTTCAAATCCATTCAGTGTTTTCTGCTTGCTTGCATAACTCAGGATCACTCCCCAGCCGCCGGGACCAGGATTACCCCGGCAGGCGCCGTCGGTATAAATTACCACTTTACTTGTCATATTTCATACCACGGCCAACGGTCGGGCGGGCGATTTTGCCCGGCAACAGTTTTCGCGTTACCCAGCGGTGGCGCACCGGTGTCATCGGCGAAATATTCTTGTCAAACACCAGCACATTTAATGCCGCTGAAAACTTGAACCAGCTCTTCATCGCCTTTCCGAACCATAGCAGGCGCCGCTTCACTGCCGCGTGCTGAATAGGCGCCATATAGCCAACTTTAAGATGTTTTTGCTGATCCAGACCCAGTAACTGCATCCAGTCCTTTAGCCGCCTGGCGGTGTAGTAGTGACCACTCCAGGGCACCTGTTCCAGCCACGACTGGAAAAAATGGCGCACACCCCACAGCGACAGCGGATTAAAGTCGATGATGATTAATTTTCCCTCGGGTATCAACACACGGAAGGCTTCCCGCAATATCGCATGGGGCTCGCTGGTAGTGGATAAATGATGCATTAGCACTACCAGATCAACACTGTCATTGGCGATCGGCAATAGTGACGGATACGCCTGTAGATCGATCTCAACATTTTCACTATCTAGACTATAATGGTGCTTAACGCGACAGGCTTCGAGCAGTTGGCCGGCCAAACTGGTACAGCCAATTTGCAAAGAATGATATCCAAAAGTTGTTGAGAGTACCGGGGCCAGTGTGTTTTCAAGTTCGTCAAACAAGTACTGTCCCAGTGGAGTCTGGTACCAGTCATTGATATTGGCATAGCGCTTTTTAGGGCGATAACGTTTGATTATTCGCATATGTTTGAATGTTGCTTTGTGAACTGTACAATGCAGCAAATTTTAACGCTAATAACGTTTGGATAAAAATGATTTTAAACAACTTGATCAATTTTCGACGCCTGAGCATAATTTTTGTTGCACTATGTTTGTCCACCCTGCTGGGTGCCTGTAACACACTGCAGCCTGCGGCCGGTAACAGTCCCGATACGACAGTTGCGAACGAGCCGGCTGAGGAATTCGCGAATCTATCATTTGCGAATCTATCAGTAGACGCGCAGCTTCCGCAAAAATCAGATGATATTCCTATTGAGATTGTCATCTATCAGGATACCCTGGAGTTTAGCGACTTTGATAGCCAATTTAGCATGGCTGCAGAGATGAGCATGGCTGCCGTGGTGTTCGAATCTCAGGTTGCTGGCATGGTAGAATCGTCAGGCTCCAATATTGACTCTGAAATGGCGCAAACAGGCGCACCCTTCGAATTACTCCAGCTAGAAGCAATTGCCGCACTAGAAAAACAGTCCGATGCCTGGTATCGACTTCAACAAGGCATGATGATGGAGCCGGTGAACAATAAACGCGTTGCCGCCCAGTTAAAATGGTACCTCAACCATCGTGGCTACCTCGATCGAGTGATGAAACGGGCCGAAATCATATTGCCTTTTATTCTGGATGAACTGGAAAAAAATAATCTCCCTGCCGAAATGGCACTATTACCCATTGTCGAAAGCGCATATCAGACTTTCGCCTATTCACATGGCAGGGCTTCCGGTATGTGGCAAATCATTCCATCGACCGGACGATTTCTCGGATTAAAGCAAAACTGGTGGTACGACGGGCGCCGGGACATTATTGAATCCACCCTGGCTGCGATCAAGTACCTGAGTAGTCTTTCCCAACAGTTCAATGGCGACTGGGAACTGACACTGGCATCCTATAATGCGGGCCCCGGGAAAATTCGATCCGCGGTGCGTTACAATAAGAAAAAAGGTCGACCAACCGATTTCTGGCATCTCACCAGGATTCGCCAGGAAACCAAAGACTATGTACCAAAGCTGTTAGCCCTGAAGGAATTGTTCGGCAATCCCGAAAAGTATGGATTCGAATTTCATCCAATTAGTAACGAGCCGACGTACACTATCGTCGAACTAGAAGGACAGATAGACCTCGCTCTCGCTGCGGAGCTTGCTGGGATAACAATCAACGAATTATATCAACTCAACCCGGCCTTTAACCGTTGGGCAACGGCTCCCGATGGACCCCATCGCCTGCTCTTGCCAAATGATAAAAGTGAACAGTTTGAACTGGCACTGCAGAAGGTACCCGATGAAAAGCGCATCAACTGGGTACGACACAAAATCAAACCCGGTGAAACCCTGAGCGAGATATCACGCAACTACCGGACTACTACGCGATTAATTGTGAAGGTCAATAAAATCAGGGGAACCCAGATTCGGGCCGGTAAATACCTGATGGTTCCAACCGCTACCAGGTCGTTGAAAAGTTACAAGCTCAGCCAGGATTCTCGTATTAGCAGTATTCAGAATACAAAGAGATCAGGTACAAAACACGAACATATAGTACGTAGCGGGCAAAGCCTGTGGAGCATCTCTCGTGATTACAGCGTAACCACATCTGCACTGGCAAAATGGAATGGAATGGCGCCGATCGATACTCTCAGCGTTGGACAAAAGCTGGTCGTGTGGACAGACAAGGCGCCATCGATACAACGCGTAAGCTTTACCGACACAAGCGCGAGGAATAAGTTGTATGCGTTAAGGTATACGGTTAGAAAAGGAGACTCGCTTTCGCGCATAGCTGATCGATTCAACATTCGTGTGTCGGATATAAAACGCTGGAATACCCTGGGAAAATACCTTCAGCCTGGACAGAAATTAAAACTGTACGTCGATGTTACGCGACAGTCAGGATAAAGCATAAACCCTCTAAGCCCTGGCATTGACAGCCTGTTCAACGACAACTATTGCCGACAAGGCCCCCACTCAGGGATGATAATTAAGCTTTCAAATCCCTGGCTGGCAGCCAGGTACGCTACCAGGCGGACATGTTCAGGTAAATGGGTAGCTTAGTTATAATGCTATTTATGCTCTCATACCAACAAATTTCTGATTGAATGAGTACTAGTTGCTTTATCCCGTTTCAACAGCCAAAATACGCATGATTTGTTTGCTAATCGCGATGGAATACCGAAACAAGATATGTCTCTAGAGATTGATCCTAACAAAATAAAGGCCCTTTC
>QNFD01000364.1 GCA_003645435.1 Gammaproteobacteria bacterium
CGTAGTCCTGGGATTCGTTGTCTACTATAGCGTTCATAAATATACCTTAATTCTTGATGTATTTATGAGCGCCGTTGCTAACGACTATGTTCCGAGCCTGGCAGAGATTCTGTCGCAGCGCCCCTCGGACCATAGTGCCTGCGATAACAGGCAGTTTGGTAGCCGGCCAGTTTATAAAATCTGGCGGTTACCTGTCAATTGAAGAATTCTAGTGGAATTACAGTCCAGCGTCGGATTTCAGTATTTCAGCCTTGTCGGTCTTTTCCCAACTCAGGTCGATATCTTCTCGACCAAAGTGTCCATAGGCTGCAGTTTGCTGATAAATTGGCTGCAACAGATCAAGCATTGTAATCAGGCCCTTGGGTCGCAAATCGAAATGTTCACGGATCAGGGTGATAATGCGGTCGTCTTCGATGCGGCCCGTGCCAAAGGTTTCGACACTGATAGAAGTCGGCTCGGCGACACCAATTGCGTAAGATACCTGGAGTTCGCAGCGATCGGCAATGCCGGCGGCGACGATATTCTTGGCTACATAGCGAGCGGCGTAGGCGGCCGAGCGATCGACTTTGGAAGGATCCTTGCCTGAAAATGCACCGCCGCCGTGTCTTGCCATGCCGCCATAGGTATCGACAATAATCTTGCGCCCGGTCAATCCGGCGTCGCCTACCGGTCCGCCGATAACAAAACGGCCGGTTGGATTGACGTGGATGTTTTCGCTCTTACACTGCGAAAACCAGTCATCGGGCAGTACCGGCTTCAAGATGGTTTCGATGACTGCTTCGCGCAGTGTATCGAGACCGATTTCTTCCTTATGCTGGGTTGAGAGTACGACAGCTTCAATGCCAACGGGCTTGTGATCCTCGTAGCGCAATGTGACCTGGCTCTTGGCGTCGGGTTGCAACCAGGTTAATTCACCGGACTTCCTCACCTCGGACTGACGTTTAACCAGGCGATGCGCATAGGTAATCGGTGCAGGCATCAGGACGTCGGTCTCATTGCTCGCATAACCAAACATGAGTCCCTGGTCTCCAGCCCCCTGTTCATGGTCGACAGATTCATCTACACCCATTGCAATATCGTCGGATTGCTTACCCAGGCCGGTCAGTACCGCGCAGGTATTGCCGTCAAACCCGCATTCCGGGTTGTCGTAACCTATCGCCTTCACCGTCTCGCGTACCACGGCATCCATATCGACCCAGGCCGATGTCGTAATTTCACCCGCCAGCAGTACCATGCCGGTTTTAACCAGGGTTTCGCAGGCGACGCGTGATGTTATGTCCTGCTCCAGCAAAGCATCTAGAATCGCATCGGAGATTTGATCTGAAACCTTGTCTGGGTGTCCTTCGGAAACAGATTCTGAAGTAAAGATGAAGGATTTCGACATGATCGGAGCCCGTTAAGATGTAAAGAAGCGCATTATGTAGATTGCACAGCAAAAGGCAAGAGAGCGGGTAGTGTTTTGAACCCAGGCTGAAAAATTTAAAATGCTATTTACATCGCTATGGTCTCAATTGATGAGGTTATTACATTTTTAGAGTTGCCGTAGATTTACATTTGCGAGAGAATATCGCGCCTTATCGGAACAGGTGCCACTCAAATAAACTGTTTGGCCGTTCAGGTAGGGGTGAATTTCCTCTATAGCCGCGGTCGGTGACAGGAAATAACGATAACCAGGTTCCCGGGAGTTTAGATATGCCATCACATAGAACGCTTGCCAATGCAATACGAGCGTTGAGTATGGATGCTGTTCAGAAAGCCAATTCAGGTCACCCTGGTGCACCGATGGGAATGGCAGATATCGCCGAAGTGTTGTTTCGCGAGTTCATGCATCACAACCCCTCGAATCCGGAGTGGGTCGACCGGGACCGGTTCGTGATGTCCAACGGGCACGGTTCAATGTTGCCGTATTCGGTGTTACACCTGAGCGGATATGAAATCTCGATCGACGATCTTAAAAACTTTCGCCAATTGCATTCGAAAACACCCGGACATCCCGAGTATGGTTATGCCCCGGGCATTGAAACCACGACTGGACCATTAGGACAGGGTGTTGCAAACGCGGTTGGCATGGCCATCGCCGAACGCGCGCTGGCTGCCCAGTTTAACCAGGATAAGCATCCCATAGTCGATCATTATACCTATGTATTCATGGGCGATGGCTGCATGATGGAGGGCATATCCCACGAGGCATGTTCGCTCGCGGGCACTCTCGGCCTCGGCAAATTAATCGCATTCTGGGACGATAATGGCATCTCGATCGACGGCAAGGTCAAGGACTGGTTCGAAGATGATACCGCCAAACGTTTCGAAGCCTATAACTGGCATGTGATCGAGGTCGATGGCCATGACGCCGATGCGATCAAGATAGCTATCGAAGCAGCCCGCGCAATTACGGCCAGGCCGTCATTGATTTGCTGCAAAACTATCATTGGTTTTGGTTCGCCGAACAAGGCCGGAAGCCACAGTTGCCACGGTGCTCCACTGGGCGCAGAGGAGATTGTACTCACCAGGGCTGAACTTCAATGGGAGCATGAGCCTTTCGTAATACCCGAAGAGATTTATGAGGCATGGGATCATCGACTGGCGGGACAAACCAGGGAAGATGCCTGGAGTGCCAGGTTTGAGGGCTATAAACAGGAATTTCCGGAGCTGGCCGCGGAGTTTGAGCGCCGCATGAGTAAGCAGCTTCCCGATAACTGGGCGGAAGCGTCGCAGGCCTTTATTGCCGAACTGGATACTGCCGCTGAAAACAAGGCGACACGACAGGCATCACTGGCGTCGATCGAATCCTATTCAGCTTTATTGCCTGAATTGTTTGGTGGTTCCGCCGATCTCGGTTGCTCCAATTTAACCGAGTGGTCCGGCTTCAGGCCGATGCGGGCCGAATCGCCTGAAAGTAACTATATCAATTACGGCGTTCGTGAATTTGGCATGTCGGCGATGCTAAACGGTATTGTTTTGCACGGTGGTTTTATCCCTTTCGGCGCAACATTCCTGGTGTTTTCAGAATATGCCCGTAATGCCCTGCGCATGGCGGCGTTGATGAAAATTCAAAGTATTTTCGTTTATACGCATGATTCAATCGGGCTCGGCGAAGACGGGCCTACACACCAGGCGGTGGAACAGATTCCGACACTGAGAATGATTCCTAACATGCAGGTCTGGCGTCCCTGCGACACGGTTGAATCGGCGGTGAGCTGGAAAGCCGCTATCGAACACCGCGAAGGCCCGAGTTGCCTGGTATTTTCACGACAGGGTTTGCCGCACCAGGCTCGTAGTCCCGAGCAAATCCAGGCAATTACAAAGGGTGGTTACATATTGAAAGATTGTGAGGGCACTCCCGACGCAATTTTAATTGCCACGGGATCCGAGGTTCAACTGGCAATGGCCGCCGTCGATTCCGAAGACCTGACCGGGAAAAAAATTCGCGTGGGTTCTATGCCGAGTAGCCCGGTATTTGACAGTCAGGCCAAAGAGTATCGAGAATCAGGAGTGGCCGCCTCGGGAACGGCGCGGGTGGCGGTGGAAGCC
>QNFD01000365.1 GCA_003645435.1 Gammaproteobacteria bacterium
ACTCCACAGTGCTCTTGCCTCGGTGTTATATCACATTATCAATGCCGACAATCGAGTGGTTAGCAAAGAAAAGCATAAGTTCGCCACAATTCTTAAACAGGAGTTTGACCTGGATGAAGAACAAATTAATCATCTCTATGAAGCCGCAAAATCATCCACTTCAGACCCGCATGCTGATTTGCAGACTGTTAGTGAATACTTAAAACAAAGCCCCGGTTTACGAATGAACTTTATGAACAAATTAAATCAGTTGGTCGATATCGATGGTATAAAGGATGGTGAATTGGATATCTTTTACGAAGCACTGCAACTGGTGTTTCCGGAAGTAAAGCAAAAATAAGAAAATATCCTGGTAGGCCAGGTTAGCATAGAACCCTGGCATCTCCGCCGGTCACTATTTCCACAGCGTTACCTTAATTTATGGTACTATTTTTTTCCGCTGCCCGCCGATTGGCGGGTTGTGGGTAAAATAATTATACAACCGAAAGAAAAAAAGGAGGTTCCTGTGATAAAACTAAAAAAAATACTTATAACTATTACTACCCTGGCAGCGTTTGCGATGGGTTCATCCCAGGCGGCAACGCCGGATAATACCTTTGTTATGGCGAAGGACATCGCCGATATCATCACCATGGATCCGGCTGAGGTATTCGAGCTCACTACAGGTGAGATCGCCGCCAACCTGTACGACCGCATCATGATGTTTGAACCGGAAGACCTGCAAACCCTGGTCGGCGGCGTGGCCGAAAGCTGGGAAGTCAGTAACGACGGCAAAACAATCAGATTCAAGATTCGACCGGGTCAGAAGTTTCACTCCGGTAACCCGGTTCGTGCCGAAGATGTCGCGTGGTCCCTGCAACGTGTCGTCAAGCTCAACAAAACCCCGGCCTTTATCATCACCCAGTTTGGCTGGAACCCTGACAATGTTGACAACCTGGTCAGGGCCGTTGATGACAGCCACCTGCAAATCACGATTACTGAAGACTTCTCGCCCGGACTGGTACTCAACGCGATGTCATCCGGCGTTGCCTCCGTGGTTGATAAAGAGCTGGTAATGAGCCATGAGAAGGATGGCGACCTGGGGTACGACTGGCTTAAATCCAGGAGTGCCGGATCCGGCGCCTTCAGTCTCAAAACCTGGAAGGCCAACGAGATAGTCACCCTCGAAGCCAATCCTGACTACCGTCACGGCGCACCGGGAATGAAACGCGTCATTCTGCGCCATGTTTCAGAGCCTTCTTCACAACGACTATTGCTGGAAAAGTCCGACGTCGACATGGCGCGTAATCTGACGCCGGACCAAATCAAGGGAATCGAAGGTAACTCCGACATTGCCATCGACGGCAATCCGAAAGGTACTATCGTCTACATGGCCGCCAATGCCGGTCATCCGATTCTCGGCAAACCCGAGGTTGTACAGGCTTTACGTCACCTGGTTGACTACAAAAGCATGGCCGACTCTTTCCTCGCAGGGCAATTTGTCGTTCACCAGGCTTTCTGGCCTGCTGGTTTGTGGGCGTCCCTGGAAGAAACACCTTACAAGCAGGATGTTGCCCAGGCCAGGTCGCTATTGGCTTCAGTTGGCCACTCCGATGGTTTTGAGCTGACGATTCACACCCTGACTAATTCTCCATTTCCGGAAATCGCGCAGGCGGTACAAGCTAACCTGGCAAAAGGCGGAATCAAAGCCAATATCGTTACCCTCGAGGGCAAGACCCTGTGGCCGAAGTATCGTGCCCGTGAGCATGACATCATCCTCGCGCGCTGGTCACCGGACTACGTCGATCCGCATTCAAACGCCGATGCGTTTGCCCATAATCCGGACAATCGCCTGGAGGCGAAAATGACGGGCCATCTCACCTGGCGCAACGCCTGGACGGATGATGCCAGTAATGCACTGGCGGTAAAGGCCCGTAATGAACTGGATCTCGACAAGCGCAAGCAGCAATACCTGGAACTGCAGGCGATGCTGCAAACGAAAGGACCTTTCGTGATCATGTTTCAACAAAATGAGCAGGTCGCACGCCGTAAAAACGTAAAGGGATTTGTATCGGGTTCAAACTTCGATCTCGTGTTTTACCGCAATGTAACAAAGAACTAGCAGAAGCCGCTGGATGGATCAGTCCTCTGCCGGCGGCGGGCAGACGGCGGGGCCAAACCTGGCCCTGCCGGCGAGCCTGGTCAAAATTGTCGGTGTTCTATTAAGTTTATCCCTGACTTTTCTCGGTCTAACCGCGATCACTTTCGTTATCGGCCGGGTGATGCCGGCCGATCCAGTACTCGCGATCGTCGGTGACCGCGCCTCGCAGGAGGTTTACGACCAGGTTTTTTTCCAACTCGGGCTGGATAAGCCCATCTATGTACAGTACCTGCGTTACCTGGGGCAGTTAGCACAGGGCGATCTGGGCACCTCGATCATGACCGCACAGCCGGTTTTAGAGGACATTAAGCGTTTCTTCCCAGCGACCCTGGAACTGGCAACCATCGCCACCCTGATGGGAATATTTATTGGCATCCCGATGGGCGTTCTGGCCGCGGTCCATAAAGGCCGGTGGCTGGACCACATCGTGCGCGTGATCGGCCTGATCGGGTATTCGGCGCCGATATTCTGGCTTGGCATGGTAGCCTTGTTAATCTTCTACGCAAAGCTGGACTGGGTCGCCGGACCGGGCCGTCTCGATGTTTACTACGATGGCATTGTCGAACCGGTGACCGGCGTCCTGCTGATCGATGCCGCCCTCTCCCGTGACTGGGAAATTTTTCATAATGCCCTCTCGCACCTGATTCTGCCGGCCTCGATCCTGGGCACCTTCGCGCTCGCCTACATCTCGCGTATGACGCGCAGTTTCATGCTCGATCAGCTCAGCCAGGAATACATCCTCACCGCGCGGGTGAAGGGGATGCCGGAACGGAATGTGATCTGGGGCCATGCGTTTCGCAATGTGCTGGTACAGTTGATCACCATTATCGGGCTGACCTATGCATCCCTGCTGGAAGGCTCGGTGCTCACCGAGACGGTTTTCTCCTGGCCCGGTATTGGCCAGTACATTACTAATTCACTATTTAATAACGACATGAACGCCGTACTAGGCGGCACCATTGTGGTCGGTGTCTGTTTCGTCGGCATCAATATGTTGTCCGATCTATTGTATCGCCTGGTCGATCCGAGGATACGCTGATGCCGGCTGACGATACCCTGCGAGGCTGGTTACTGGCCGAGATTCCGAATTCGAAACTACAGGCACGCTGCCAGCGGATTTTCATCGGCTGGCTCTCTTTCAGACGTAACCCGGTTGCGGTTATTGGTTTATTGATAATCGCCGGACTGGTTGCAGTCGCTGCGCTAGCGCCCTGGATAACGGCTTCCGACGGGCTCGAGCTCCATCTCGCCAACCGCCTACAGGCACCCGGCGCTGAACACTGGTTTGGAACCGATGAACTCGGACGTGATATTTTTGACCGAATTATCTGGGGATCCCGTATTACCCTCTATATCGTCGCCCTGGTGTCAATCATCGTAGTGCCGAT
>QNFD01000366.1 GCA_003645435.1 Gammaproteobacteria bacterium
CATCGCCATCGCATGCTCGGCAGTGGTGATCGCGTTTCCGAGCGGCGTATTCATCACCACGATTCCGCGCTTGGTGCAGGCCGGTACATCGACGTTATCGACACCGATGCCGGCACGACCTACCACCTTCAAGTTTTTCGCGTGTTCGAGCAACTCTGCGGTTACATTGGTCGAAGAGCGAATCGCGAGACCGTCAAAATCAGCAATCATTTCAAATAATTCGGCTTCGCTGAGCTTGCTCGACTGCACCACTTCGACACCGCGTTCTTCAAAAATGGCCGCTGCCTGACTCGACATCGAATCAGAGATCAAAACCTTAGGTCTGGTCATCACTTTTCTCCTGCATGGTTTGCTTGAATTGGGCGAACGCCCAGTCCAGCCACGGGGTTAGCGCCTGTAGATCGCTGGTCTCAACGGTGGCGCCGCCCCAGAGTCGAAACCCGGGTGGCGCGCTGCGATAATTGCCGATGTCGAGCGCAACGTTTTCCTGCTCGAGGCTCGCCAACATCGCGTTAATAGCCTGTTGCTGATCCTGCAGGGATAAAGCGACAAAATCACTGTCGATCACCTGTAAACACATCGAAGTCGGCGAGCGGGTCGCCGGATCACTGGGTAGCCAGTCGATCCAGGATGCCTGGCTGACCCAGGCATCGATACAATCGAAGTTGCACCGGGTACGCCGCCATAACGCCTCGACGCCACCCTCGGCTTCAGCCCAGGCCAGCGCCGCGTGTAAATCTTCCAGCGCCAGCATACTGGGGGTATTAATCGTGGCACCGCTGAAAATACCGTCGACCAATTTCTCAGCCTTGGTCAGTCGAAACAATTTCGGCAGCGGATAACGCGGCGCGGTGGTTTCGAGCCTGGCCACGGCCCTCGGGCTAAGCGCCAGCATGCCATGCGCACCCTCGCTACCGAGTACCTTTTGCCAGGACCAGGTGACCACATCGAGCTTGTCGAAATCGATCGGCATGGCGAAAGCCGCAGAAGTCGCATCGCATAGCACCAGGCCGTCACGCCCTGCGTCCAGCCATTCCAGGTCGGGTAAGCAGACGCCGCTGGTGGTACCGTTGTAAACCATTACCAGGTCATGCGCCGGGTTTACCTGGCCCAGATCGGGGAGTTCGCCGTAGTCGGCCTGGTACAGGTTCACCTGATCAATCCCGAGCGCCTGTATATCTTTCGCCCAGTCGTTGGAAAAACTTTCCCAGACCAGCACATCGACCGGCCTCGAACCGAGCAATGACCACATCGCTATCTCAAACGCACCGGTGTCGGAACCGGGAACAATGCCGAGTTTCCAGTCGGCCGGCAGGCCGAGCAGGCGGTGGGAGATGTCGATGGCGTCACGCAGACGTTGTTTGGGGAGTTTGGCGCGATGACTGCGCCCCAGAAATTCGGTGTTCAAATGGGTGATATCCCAACCGGGATATTTTTTGCACGGCCCTGAAGAAAAGCGCGGATCCACGGGTCGAACACGCGGGCGCTCGGGAAGGCCGCTGGCTTCCTCGTTCATGATATAACCTCTAGTTATTGACGGTTTGCTCCGTCAGGCCCGCGCAGAATAACATAGCTGTAGAGGAATTGGACAGCCGGCACAAACTTTACTATGCAAGCCCGAAATTCATGGGTTATACAAAGTATCTGACCCTGTCAGCTTAATTTCTGTCTGAATCACTGGCCTTATTTGACGAGTATCTATGATGAAATATTCTGTATTGATAATTTTGTTACTAATTGGTGGATGTACCGCCGAGCAGGTTGAAGAAATTGCGTTTCGAAAAGTGATGGAGTACCAGTTGATCGACGACTGCGGGGAAGATGATAAAGCGTGTATTAAAGCGGTTAAAGAGCAGATCGAATCATGTATGGAAAAAAGTGATTGGCGAAAATATGTCAATAATGACGAAGATGAGGCAGAGATGAAACGCTTCATCGGTGAGTTTTTCCCCTGCTTCAAGGACTCAAATGGGAACTCATATTTTCAATAAATGCAATCGACATTGACCCCAATGGCACTTACTTAAGCCAAAACTCTGGCCGGCGTAAAACAAAACACTGATGCATCCAGAATACGACTACGGTCGGATCGTCGCAAGTAGCGCTTACGCCGACCACTGATGTGAGCGTTTTGCCTCGAATAGCAATCACGAGAAAACAGGAAACAACCATGAAAGCAAGATATGTTATAGGACTGCTAATTTTATTCATGCCAGGATTTACCTTTGCCGCTTCAGCGACTGAAGAAGTATCGGAAGATGAAAAATACGCCGCATGGACGAAGGAGATATGGGATTCAATGGATAGAAAATCAGGAATTATAGAAATAAAGGAGGCGGGCGCAGTGCTAAATGTGCCTGAAAGTTTTTACTTTTTGAACACCAAAGATTCAGAAAAGGTGCTGGTTGAGGTGTGGGGCAACCCTCCTGGACAAACCACGCTCGGAATGCTGTTTCCTGCGAATATGACTCCATTTGAAGCAAGTTCCTGGGCTGTAACCATTGACTATGAAGAAGATGGGTATGTTTCCGATGAGAATGCAAATGAAATTGACTACGATGATCTTTTAGGCCAAATGAAAGAAGATACGCTGAATTCCAGCAATGCGAGAGTCAAGGAAGGCTATGAATCAATCAAATTAATCGGTTGGGCTGCTACGCCATACTACGACTCAAATGAAAAAAAGCTTCACTGGGCGAAAGAATATAAATTTGGTGACCAGGAAACCAACACGCTGAACTACAACATCCGGGTACTGGGGAGGAAAGGCGTACTGGTGCTTAACTTTATAGCAGGAATGGATCAAAAACCGGTTATCGAATCCAACATCGGCGCGGTGTTAGCATTGGCCGATTTCGATCAAGGTTCCCGCTATAGTGATTTCGACCCAGATATTGACAAGGTTGCGGCTTATGGCCTGGGCGCATTGGTTGCTGGAAAGGTAATCGCAAAAACAGGCTTTCTCGCAGCCGCCCTCATATTTCTCAAGAAATTCGGGGTGATTATTGTTATCGGTATTGGCGTGTTCTTAAAAAGACTATTCTCAAAACGAAAGGCATCGCAGGCGAATCCGGCCCCTTGACGCTGCAAGATTACCAGTAGTTTAAGGTGGCCCGTAGCGTTTTTTGGTGACTACGGGGTTCCCGCTGTCTTTTACTTCCACTATATAAAGATCGCCATAGTTAATGGGCGGTGCGCCTTCGCCTCCGAGGTGTGGATAAATTTCTTTCAGGTTACCGGAATTCCCTATCCAGATAACCACTTCACCTGGATTCCTGGTCAGAATGGCGGTGGTCACTTCATTTTTACTCGAGCCCAAAATCTGGGCTTCTATTCCCAGGTGCTTTGCCAGCGGTTTGGCAGTTTCCAGATTACGCTTCAGGTCGGGGCTGTAGATCGCGGTGATGTTCATGTCGCCTACGGCCTCAACCAGGGCCTCTGCCCGTAGGCGCCCCTTGTCATTCAGATCTTCGGCGAGTGGATCTCTATCGCTGTGACGGGTGAGGATGATCGTCGTGGTGGTA
>QNFD01000367.1 GCA_003645435.1 Gammaproteobacteria bacterium
ACACATCGCGCGCATACCTTCGAGGTAATTTTGCAGGCCCCGCGGCGACATCACACGACCGGCTTCATGATAGGAGGATTCAAGCGCTTCGACATGCGCATGATCATCCTCGTCGAGGCAGTTAACGTAGTCGGAAAAATCGATGCTCATTGATGCTTAACCAATGATACTAAATTGCTAAAAGTAAGTGTTAACCGCGGCGCTGAGGGTGTCGCGCATATCGGCATCGTCGGTAAGTGGTGCTACCAGGGCCATTTGGCAAGCCGCCTGCGGATCTATGCCCTTGTTGATCAATTGCGCGGCGTATACCAGCAGGCGTGTCGACATGCCTTCATCCAGGCCATGCCCCTTTAGATTGCGCGACCGATGGGCTATTTGCACTAGTTTTTGCGCTAGTTCAGCATCGATTTCACCTTCATGCCGCACGATCTCTACCTCGATATCGGTTTCCGGGTAATCAAAATCCATTGCCCCAAAACGCTGCTTGGTCGATTGTTTCAAATCCTTCATCAACGACTGGTAGCCGGGATTATATGAAATCACAATTTGAAAATTATCGTGCGCCCTTACCAGTTCTCCTTTCTTTTCCAGCGGCAGTTCGCGACGATGATCGGTTAACGGATGAATCACGACGATAGTGTCCTGGCGCGCCTCGACGACCTCGTCCAGGTAACAGATGGCGCCTATGCGGGCCGCCACGGTCAAAGGGCCATCCTGCCATTTGGTGCCATTGATATCGAGCAGGAAGCGACCCACCAGGTCGGACGCGGTCATGTCTTCGTTGCAGGCAACGGTAATCAGCGGTCTTTGCAGCTTCCAGGCCATGTACTCGACAAACCGGGACTTGCCGCAGCCGGTCGGCCCTTTCAACATCACCGGCATGCGCGCCTCGTAGGCCGCCGTATATAAATCCACCTCGCTTCCAAGCGCACGGTAGTAGGGTTCGTTTTCGATGAGGTATTGATCTTTATCGACGTCACTCATTGGAAAACCCCCTGATTAACATCGATATGCAGGTCGAATTTGAGAAAAAATTGGTGCTTTTGTTCCCCCGAGGGATACAAAAGCACCCAATTCCAACCACCCAGGAGATGTTTAAACTGATTTCCCACGATAAACGACCATTTCAGCACCCTTCGACTGGGAAAAGTTGTCAAACCCAACCAGGCGAACGTGATTATTTGGATGGGCCGCGTGACAGGCATCGACTTCGGCCAATATGGCATCGACATCCGATTCACCGAACATCGGTAATTTCCACATATACCAGTATGAACCGGTGGCATTCTCCGGTTCGGTGTGTTCGACTGCGGGATTCCAGCCTTTACTCACAATATACTCTACCTGTCCCCGGATCCGGCTTGCATCCATTTCCGGTAAATAGGAGAAGGTTTCAAATTTCCGGCTCGAAGCATCGGCCAGACTTGACGCATAATCTTGTACATCGCTCATAATTGTTTCCTCAAAATTTTCAATTTAGTCAAAGCCTACTTGTGAGCAACGTCGAGCTTGTCGACAGTATCGAACTCAAATTTGATTTCTTTCCAGGTTTCCATCGCAGCCGCAAGTTCCGGACTGGATTTAGCCGCCTGGGTAAGAATATCCTTGCCTTCTTTTTCAAGTTCTCGACCCCGGTTACGGGCTTCTACACAGGCTTCAAGCGCAACTCGATTAGCGGACGCGCCGGCCGCATTACCCCATGGATGACCGAGTGTGCCGCCGCCAAACTGCAATACTGAATCGTCGCCAAAAATACTGACCAGTGCCGGCATGTGCCAGACATGGATACCACCCGAAGCAACCGCAAATACGCCCGGCATAGAACCCCAGTCCTGATCGAAGAAAATGCCGCGTGAGCGATCTTCTTTTATGTAAGATTCGCGCAAAAGATCGATCCAGCCCAGGGTCGCGTCTCTGTCCCCTTCCAGTTTTCCGACCACGGTGCCGGTATGCAGATGATCACCACCTGACAGTCGCAGAACTTTGACCAGGACACGAAAGTGAATACCGTGATGCGGATCTCTATCGATAACCGCGTGCATGGCACGGTGGATATGCAGCAGCATACCGTTATCCTGACACCATTGGGCCAGGCCGGTATTGGCGCAAAGCCCACCGGTTAAATAATCATGCATGATAATCGGCGCACCGATTTCCTTCGCATACTCGGCACGTTGCATCATTTTGTCGGGTGTCGGTGCGGTAACGTTGAGGTAATGGCCCTTGCGCTCACCCGTTTCTGCCTCGGCTTTATGAATCGCTTCCATGACAAAGTCAAAACGATGACGCCAGCGCATGAATGGCTGGGAATTGACATTTTCATCGTCCTTGGTGAAATCAAGACCGCCGCGTAAACCTTCATAACAGGCGCGGCCATAATTTTTTGCCGAAAGACCCAGTTTGGGTTTAATCGTGCAGCCCAGTAACGGGCGTCCATATTTATTCATGATGTCACGTTCAACCTGGATACCCTGTGGCGGTCCATTACAGGTCATCACGTAAGCAATCGGAAAACGAATATCTTCGAGGCGTAATGCGCGTAAGGCTTTAAAACCAAATACATTACCAACCAGCGAAGTGAGCACGTTAACCACCGAGCCTTCTTCAAACAAATCTATCGGATAGGCAATGAAAGCGTAGAAGCAGGTATCGTCGCCGGGTACATCTTCGATCGCGTAGGCACGTCCCTTGTAGTAATCCAGGTCGGTTAATAAATCCGTCCAGACTGTTGTCCAGGTGCCCGTAGACGACTCGGCAGCTACCGCCGCTGCCACTTCCTCGCGCGGAATACCTGCCTGCGGGGTTATCTTAAAACAGGCTAAAAGGTCGGTTGCCTTTGGGGTGTAATCTGGCTCCCAGTAAGTTTCACGGTAATCTTTAACGCCCGCGTCGTAGGTTTTCTTAGAACTCATTTCTCTATCTCCAAAATAATTAGGCTGCACTCTGGCTAGCAGCGACTTTCGGGTCGAGCGCACCATTGCTATATAAGTTAGCCATCTCGGCAACACTGATCGCTGTGATTTTTGAGGCCTTCCCCGCGGTTTCAAACTGTTCGAAACGGTCACGGCAAAGTGCCTGCATGGCATCCAGCGCCGGCTGTAAAAATTTACGCGGATCAAACTGTAATTTATCCTGTTGCGCGATCTTGCGGAACTGGCCGGTCATCGCCAGGCGGCAGTCGGTATCGATATTGACCTTGCGCACTCCGTATTTGATTCCACGAACAATCTCTTCGATGGGAACCCCGTAGGTTTGCGGCATTTCACCGCCGAACTCGTTAAAAATATCCTGCAACTCCTGTGGCACCGATGACGAGCCGTGCATAACCAGATGAACCTCGGGGAGTTTTTGGTTGATTTCCTGGACCACGTTCATCGCCAGGATATCACCATCGGGTTTGCGGCTGAACTTGTAGGCGCCATGCGAGGTACCCATCGCTATCGCGAGCGCATCGACTTTGGTCCTGGTGACGAAATCAACTGCCTGGTCCGGGTCGGTAAGTAATTGATCC
>QNFD01000368.1 GCA_003645435.1 Gammaproteobacteria bacterium
CGAACTGCTTTGCCAGGTGTTTCTTGTAGCGCTTGAAATCTTCTTCTATATCAGGATTTTTTAAAACATCGTGACAGGCAAATGCCGGCAGGTGCGTCATTCCCATAAACTGCTGTGCCTTATGAAAATAAAAAAAGACATCGTCGACATTTCTGCCTTCAAATATTTGTTGATCATCGGTGAATGCTTCCAGCGGTGCATTCCAGGTGGTCGAGAGCATATATTTCTTGCCCTGCATTAAGCCGCCCGAACCATACTTTACTTCCGGGTCGGTGCGCGTTCTGCCATCGCCTTCGAATAACTTCCCACGCCCCGCCATGTAAACTTCATCGAAATATTTCTTGAAACCCCAGGGAATAGAAAACCAGTAAACAGGCGTCTGAAAGATAATGAAGTCCGCCCAGACGAACTTTTCGATCTCCCGCTCGATCTCGTATGCATCGTCGATATGCGTGGTTTTCACGCTGAACCCATTCTGTTCGAGCTGGTGTTTCGCGAAATCAACCAGGCTTGCGTTCAGCTTGCCTGTTGAGATTTCCCAATACTGATGGCCGTTGACGATAAAAACCTTCTTATTCATATTTTTTCTTCCAAATTTTAATCAAGCTGAATAACAGAAAGCGTGTAGGGTTGATCTATCCTGGTATTGCCCAGGAAGCGCCACAGGTGGTTACGGTCTTCCAGGGCTTCGCGTACCTCCCGGGTTACCTCGTCAGGCGTTTTTTGCCAGAATATTCGTCCTCGCCGGATAAATAACATGCCAAGGAAATTTCCGTTTTTGCTTCTCACCCCGGCGGCAAACTTACCGGTAAGCCGCTCTTTATACCGACTATTGCCAGTCATCACCAGGAATACGGGCTTACCTGAAAAGCCGTGATTTTCAACAAATGCCCATAACGGCGGCGCTGGCCTGAACCACCAGGTGGGAGAGCAAAGAATGATCAAATCATAGCGCGACAGGTCGACCGCGTCATGCTGGCTCGGCCTCGTCCCTCAGATAAGGCGGGCTTTCGACCCATGATGTCTGGGTTTTGTAATAATAAAACAGGGCCATGCTCGAGAGCGATAGCAAAATAAGGCCAATAATAAATAGCCCGGATTTTCGAGATTTATTCATTCGCTCTATTTGGTCAATTTAGTCAACACCGGCACTTTTACCTGTGTGGGCACTTTTACCTGGCGCCAGCTTTTCCGGCGGTATCGGCTTGCTCAGGGTCTCGTCCAGCTCGTCGGCATCCACGCTCGCACCCCGGGCATCGACCAGGGGCAAATCGGCGTCATTCCAGCCCTTGATGCCGGTTTTGAGGGATTTCACATCCCGGTAACCCATCGACATCATCGTTCGGGCCGCCAGGGCGCTGCGCCGGCCCGAGCAACAAACCAGAATCACCTGCCGCTCGCGGGCCGTGACGAGTTCGGGCTCGGTTTCAAGGTAGTTCCACTCACAGGCCCCTTCCAACTGTCCTCTCGGTACGTGCAGTGAACCTTTGATGTGTCCCAGGTCGAATTTGGCTGGTTCGCGGATATCGACAATCAACGGTTTTTCATCTATGCCCAGGCTGTCTTCCAGGTCCCAGGGGAAAATTTCGGCAACAGTCTCGAGGGCTTCATTAATAAGAGATTGGTAGGTATGCATGGGTGGGCAGTCCGGTTGATACAGGGTGGAGTTACTCGTGGAGCGCGCGAAATTTTACCACAGTCATCAGGGCGGGGCGCTTCGGCTCGGCCATTAACCGAGGTCTTTGGCGTACTCTCGCAGCACGAACTTCTGTATCTTCCCGGTTTCCGTTTTTGGCAGCGGGCCGAACACGATGGTTTTCGGCACTTTGAAACGGGCCAGGTTTTTGCGGCAAAAAGCGATCATCTCATCTGAATCCGACTCCATGCCTTGCTTCAGGGTTACAAACGCACAGGGGGTCTCTCCCCATTTCTCGTCGGGTTTCGCCACCACTGCAGCCTCCAGCACCTTTGGATGGTGGTAGAGCGCCGCCTCGATCTCGATACTGGATATATTTTCACCCCCGGAAATGATGATGTCCTTGGAGCGGTCCTTGATTTCGATATAACCATCGGCATGACGCACTCCCAGGTCACCGGTATGGAACCAGCCACCGCGCAGCGCCTCGGCAGTCGCCTGCGGATTTTTCAGGTAACCCTTCATCACCGTGTTTCCGCCCAACATCAGTTCACCTATGCTTTCGCCATCCCAGGGCAGTTCTTGCATCGTTTCCGGGTCGGCGATTTTGGCATCTGCCAGGGTTAGATACTTGACGCCTTGTCGCGCCATTTTGGCGGAGCGGGCTTCAAGATCGAGATCTGTCCAGTCGTCCTGCCAGGCGCAGGCTAACGAAGGCCCGTAGGTTTCGGTCAGGCCGTAGAGGTGCGTAATCCTGAAGCCATCCCGCTCCATCGCCGTGATGACGGCTGCGGGTGGCGCGGCTCCACCGGTCGCAAAATCGACTGTCTGTTTGAATTCGGATTTAACTTCGTCGGGCGCGTTTGCCAGCATGGTCAGCACGATCGGCGCGCCACACATGTGGGTCACGGCGTGCCGTTCGATCAGCGGAAATATCAACGCCGGATCGACCTCGCGCAGGCACACGTGGGTGCCGCATGCTGCGGTCACGGCCCAGGTGAAAGTCCAGCCGTTGCAGTGGAACATGGGCAGGGTCCAGAGATAGACGGACTCTCGACCGAGACCCATGGTGACCATGTTGCCGAGTGCATTCAGGTAGGCGCCACGATGCTGGTAAAGCACGCCTTTCGGGTTGCCCGTGGTGCCGGAGGTATAGAGCAGGCAGATCGTCTGACTTTCATCCTCTGGTTCATCGAATTCGGCATTCGGATCGCCCTCGGTCAACAAGGTTTCGTAGTCAATTTCTCCCAGCAGTTTGCCACCTTTGGCCAGGTCATCGTCAATATCGATCACCAGTGGGGGCGTCTTCATTTCTGCCAGGGCTTGCTCGATGACTGGCGAGAATTCACGGTCGGTAATCAATACCCTGGCTTCACCATGCTCCAGGATGAAGGCAATCATCTTGCTATCCAGCCGAATGTTAAGCGGATTTAACACGGCCCCCAGCATCGGCACCCCGTAGTGCGCCTCGAGCATGGCCGGCACGTTGGGCGCCATCACCGCGACCGTATCGCCGCGGCCAATTCCACGAAGGCTAAGCGCCGAGGCGAGCCGGCAGGCGCGCTGGTGAAATTCCCGGTAGCTGTAGGTTCGCTCTCCGTGGATCACCGCCGCCTTGTCGGGGTAGACGGTGGCGGCGCGACCGAGAAAAGAAACCGGCGTGAGCGGTGTGTAATTAGCGCTAGTTCTATTCATTTAAACCCGAATTCTCCACGGCTTGATCAACAGCACTCATAATTTCGCAGCAAGGAAATTATTTTATTTCCGGTATTGTCCGAGTAAGCGCCCGTGATGGCAAATCAGATTGTCTATAGATTGTTCAACCTGATTTCCAGGTCCCTGGGCGGTTTTTGTGGATCGGTCA
>QNFD01000369.1 GCA_003645435.1 Gammaproteobacteria bacterium
CAAAACGAGTCCTATACGATTACCCGCAAGTAATCGGACTCCTGTTTTGAGGCTCGCTAATAGAGTTTTTTCTGTTGTTGATAAAAACGAATATAGGGAAGGATACTATTTTACCAATCTTGTGAGTAATTGATGAGACTTTCCCCCTCACCCCTGCCCTCTCCCTCGAGGGAGAGGGTGTACGATTATCTGAATCAATAATCAATCTATATGGAAAATTTTTCCAGTTCGAGTATCGTGCTAGCAGTATTCAACGCATAGCTTGCAGGTAGATTCAAATGAAGGCGATTACGCTAACAGATTTCGGTGGTTCCGAGATGATGCAGTTCACCGAAGTAGAAATGCCTTCACCCGGTGACAATCAAATTTTAATCCAGGTCAAGGCCACCTCGGTGAATCGCCCGGATGTGATACAACGCCAGGGTAACTATCCCGCACCGCCCGGGGATTCGGAGATTCTCGGACTCGAAGTTGCCGGCATCGTCGAATCTGTCGGCAAAGACGTGAGCCGCTACAAGCCAGGGGATCGAGTGTTCGCGCTGGTAGGCGGCGGGGGCTACGCCGAGTATACGCTGGCCCGCGAAGACCACAGCATGCCAATCCCCAAATCTTTAAGCTTTGAGCAGGCCGCCTGTATCTGCGAAACCTATATTACCGCCTATTTGAACCTGTTTATGCTCGGCGAACTCGAGGGTAAGCAATCGGTACTGATTCATGGTGGCGGTGGTGGTGTTGCTACAGCGGCGATTCAACTGTGCAAGACATTAACCCCGACTACCGAGATATTTGTTACCGCCTCACCGGCAAAAATCGAACGGGTTAAACAACAGGGCGCCGATCACGTAATCGACTACAAGAACGAGGATTTCGCTGCTGAAATTAAGCGCATCACAGAAAAGCGTGGTGTCGACGTGATTCTCGACCACATCGGCGCAAAATACCTGGAGTCCAATCTCAAATCACTGGCGATTGGTGGCCGCATGGTATTAATTGGCGTCATGGGCGGCATTAAGGCTGAAATTAATCTAGCCATGATGATGGTTAAACGCCAGCGTATTATTGGCTCGGTGCTGCGATCCCGACCGGTCGCTGAAAAAGCATCCATTATCAAGCAATTCGAACAAACGGTGGTGCCTTTATTCGCATCAGGAACCATCAGCCCATTAATACACACGACCTTTCCCTTGAGCAAAGCCGCAGAAGCGCATGAATTGATGGAAAGTGGGGGACATTTTGGAAAAATTGTCCTGTTACCCTGAGGAATTACCAACGCTGGTATACTGTATGCCAAAAATTAAAAATCAGGTAATATATCACAACTGTAATATTTGATAATTTCTTAATAGTGGCTGTGCATGAAAATCATATAATGCTAGATAGCTTATTAAAACAGCAATCGTCATGCCGGCGCAGGCCGAAGCGTCGGACCGCGGTATCCATTAAAAACGAAGGCAGTATTTGAATGCTTAGGAATTTTATCAATGGATTCCGGCTTAAACATGCCGGAATGACGTTCTATCTTAATTACATGATTTTCATGCAGAGCCAGTTTTCTTATTTATTATTTTGATGGATCTTAACAATGACAATTAAAACAATCCTGTTACCTATTCGCGAGAGCAGTACTGCGATTTCTCTAATGGAAACATCAATCAGTATGGCGATTCGCAACGACGCGCATCTCGATTTATTGTATGTACAAAACGACCCCGAGCACCTGATTCCATTTAGCACGCTTGGACTATCGAATAGTATGCGCCGCACTATTCTGGAATCAGCCGCCGCCGCGGCGTCACAGCAAAGTGACGAACTCAAGCAAAGTTTTCTCGATCTGTGTGAGAGCTACAAGGTCGGTGTTAAACCCCGCGGTACAGAGATTGGTAAACCCACGGCTGTTTTTCTGATTCGTAGCGGTCGCCGCGACGACCTGATCGGTAAGTATGGGCGGCTCGCAGATCTGATCATTGTGCCGCAGCCAACCAGGACAACACCACCACCCAGCTCCTTCGAAGCGGCACTGCGTGAAAGTGGTCGCCCCGTATTAATGGTGCAGCGCGGTAAAGTCCTGGACATACCCGGCAAACGTCTCGCCATCGGCTGGAACAGTAGTAAAGAAGCGGCACAGGCAGTCGCGGCAATGATCAACAACTTAAAAAGAGCCGATAATGTTTATGTTTTGAGTTCAGAGAAGCGTCAGAATCAACCGGTCAATGCCGACGACCTATGTACCTACCTGCGTTGCCAGGGTATCACCGCCGAGACCGCAATTTTTAATACCAAAGGACAATCGGCCGGTGAAGCATTGCTTGCCAAATCACGCGAACTCGAGTGTGATCGACTAATCGTGGGCGGTTACAGCCGCCCGAGAATTCGTGACGTCATCATGGGCGGCGTCACCGGTCACCTCATGGCTAAGGCTGACTTGCCAGTAATATTCGTTCACTAACCCACGGGTTAATGCTCCCGCAACCCTCGTAGGATGGGTGCAACCCATCAGAAACATTCAGTTAAATCAAAAGTGGTTGGCTAACCCATGTTGATGGGTTACACCCATCCTACGGTCTAAATATTCCTGAACAGTTTCATGGGCCTGTATCTCCCATTGCATGATGAAGCGCCTCTGCTGGAACTGGTTTCGCGGCCGCTGCTGGAATTTGATCGAGGTGGTTTATCATCTCCGCGGCAATCGCATTAAATCCTGCGCGAGTATCGCTATCGTTTAAAATAGACCTGGCTAATTCATGATTTACCCAGCATATATCACCACGCTCCATGCGCGCATAAATTAAGCCCGATTGACGCTCAACGAAATTAATCACCGAAATATTCTTCGCACATTTGGCCAGAAAATCCGTATTAGCCGCTGCGCTCATATCGTTTCCACCGACATAGACTTCCTCGGCACTGGTCGCTTCGATATTGATTTTGGTATAGCGCACGACATCGAACAGGCATTTAAAATCATAAATATACATTTCGCCATCGCAGCCGAACGCGACTGTCCGGGGCTTTTCGCCATAGGCCACGCTATTATCAAGAAATTCATAGTAAACGGTTTTTTTCTTATTGAGCGCCCAGGTAAAAAATATTACTGGAATACCATTAAAAGCTTCGATGTTATGGGCTAGCAAATCGTCTACTGCCTTGTAACGCCCAACCTGAAGCCCGCGTATCCAGGCCCGCTCGACAGTGGCCTCGGGCGGCGTCAGCATAAATGTCAAATAGATAGTATGGCCAAAGCGCGTGATCAAATTACTACCTTCCTCGGTATCATGCCCCGGAGCAAAACTGTCAAATCTAAATCTATCAATCAGTAAATGGGATACTTGCCCCTGTCTGTCCTTGTTGCCGATATAACGATCAAGCTTCGCATCGATAATCGGGATTTCGTCACCCGCGAGCGTGCCGGCATATTTGTATGCCGGGCCTAGAGAGTCATAATCAAGTAGATACTTTCGCCAAATATCCGGGCTGATTAAG
>QNFD01000370.1 GCA_003645435.1 Gammaproteobacteria bacterium
GCTGTTTCTCAATCTTGCATCCGATTCCAGTACGCAACGCTTACTGTGCCCGCGTTATGCACTGACGGCTGCCGAATACCTTGCTTTTGAGCAGGGCAAGCATGTGCTGGTGGTGATGACCGACATGACTAACTATTGTGAAGCCCTGCGTGAAGTCTCCGCCAGCCACGGAGAAGTGCCGAGTCGAAAAGGCTTTCCCGGTTACATGTATTCAGACCTTGCAACATTGTACGAACGTGCCGGTAGTATCAGGGGTGTAACCGGCTCGCTGACACAGCTGCCCATCCTGACCATGCCCTCAGATGATATCACCCACCCGATACCCGACCTCACCGGTTATATCACCGAAGGGCAAATCGTACTTGACCGGGAACTTGATCGCGCCGATGTCTATCCACCGGTTAAAGTTTTGCCCTGCCTGTCGAGGTTGATGAAAGATGGTACCGGTAAGGGCTTTACCCATGCCGACCACCCTGCCCTGGCCAATCAGTTATATGCGGCCTATGCCCGTGCAGTGCATGTACGCGTGCTTGCCAGCGTTGTTGGGCGTGAAGGCCTTACCGAAACGGATCGCCTGTTTCTCGATTTCGGCGAGCTATTTGAAAAGCAATTTATTCACCAGGAAGGTAAGCGCAGCCTTGAACAAAGCATGGAAACCGGCTGGCGATTGCTGCGCACCCTGCCGGTGAGTGAGCTAATCCGCCTGGACGACGAACAGATCGAACGGTATATCAGTCAAGTTGAAGAATTTGAGGCCATCGAATGATCGCAACCGGACAAGCACCAACCCGTGCGGCTGTACTGGAGTTACAGAATGAACAGGTGGTGGTCAACGAGGCATATATTTTTCTAGATGAGAAACGCCTGTTGCTGGCATCGGAACTGCTGCGCCAACTGGATTTTTACCAGAAACTAAATAAACAACTGCAGCTTATTCATACAAGGGCAAATAATGCCTTGCAGGCGGCTGTAATGCATCATGGTCTCAACGGACTGCAAATATACCCGGCGGCATCACTAAAACATGCAGAGTACAGTCAAACTAGCCGAAACTTCATGGGCGTCATGCTTGTCGAGACCATTTTAAATGTGAACCCAACAACTGAATCAGCCAGGCCCGCGGCAAACCCTTCAGCTAAAGCGGAGCTCTGTAGAAAACTGTTCCGTGACATGCTCATTCAAAGCGCGGTGCTGGCCGGGGTCTCAGGAAATCTCTACCGCCTGCTTGCCGAGTACCGCGTAACAGAACGTCGGTCACGTGCGCTGGAAAACGTCATTCTCCCGGAAATTTCGCAGGCGCTGCACGAAATGACGACTCATCTGGAGGAGATTGATCTTGAAGATGCTATACGCGTACGCCTGCAATCACGCGAGGTACTCGGGTCGGTTTCCAGCACTCCCAACTAACCCTCATACTGCACGAAGGGAACCCTCAGTCGTTCAGGCCAAACACCGCGTAGAGCGCCCGGTGATCCGACAGCCGTTCCCAGGGCGCACCTGATAACACCTCGGCATCGAGCAGTTCCAAATTTCGGTAATAAATTCTATCCATCGCAAATATAGGCAGGCGCGCCGGAAAAGTTTTGGCCGGATGCCCAAACATATCACTGTAGGCTTCACGAAATAGCAGCTCACCAGTTAGTTTGCGGTGAAGGCTCCCCGTCCAGTCATTGAAATCACCGGCAATTATCACGGGTTGATCTGCCGGCACCTGCTGCGACAGCAGGGTCAGCACCTGTTGTAATTGTTTCCTGCGTTCAGCGGCGAACAGACCAAAATGAACACAGACGAGGTATACACCCCGGTCTATCTTGCCAAACAAAATTCCGCGCTGGGAAAACCACCATTGACTGACATCGATATTATCCCAGTCGAGAAACGGGTTTTTGCTCAATATGGCATTGCCATGATGGCCTTTTTGATAAATCGCGTTACGGCCATAAGCGTGATGAGGCCAGACTTCATCTGCGAGGTATTCGAACTGCGGGTATGAATTCGTCGTTTCTTCCTGCTTATTATCACCAGCTATTGAGTTTAAGCGCTCTCCAACCACCTCCTGTAAAAATACCAGGTCGGCATCGATGGTACGAATCGCATGGCGAAGGTCTTGCAGAATTGGGCGGACATTGACCGCACAGAATCCCTTGTGGATATTGTAGGAGCAAACACGTAATTCATTATCATTGTTGGACATATTATACTTTCACAGCCAGTAGCGAATAACTCTTAAAACCCATCCAAACAGAATAAAACGACCCCAGATGGTGACGTTATCCTGCGATAATTGTAACGAGTTCTGCATATCCCGCTCCAGTAAAGATTGAATCCGGCTAATCGACTCAGGCATCGATAAAACCACATCGAGTTCGAGATCGTGGTGAAAACTGCGATGATTTAGATTCGTGCTTCCAATCAGGCAGAGTTGATCGACTAACATCACCTTGGCGTGGAGTATGCCCGCCCGGTACTGATATATAGATATCCCTATTTTCAGTAAATCCGCATAGTAGGTAGAGCTCAACACCGGGAACAGCGCTATATCCGAGCGACCTGCGACAATTAACCTAACGTCCACGTTTCTCGAATTTGCCGCTTTAATGGCCCTGATGACGGCACCCGAAGGGGAAAAATACGCGCTGCATATCCAGACTCTTTGTTTCGCGTTACGAATTTTTTCCACCAATAGCCGGTTACTCAGTCGGCGTAATCGAAGCGAGTAATTACTACGAAAAAAACGCGACATCCTGCGCGAGATGTTCGCGTTCTTTCGGCCAAACCAGACGCTGTCAAAAGTTTCGATTAAGCTGGCCACCGCGTCACCAGTCAAGCGTACCCCGTAATCACGCCAGGGGATAGTTTGATTGAGGTGGTCCTGACAGATATTAAAGCTGCCGCACCAGGCAATCGATTTATCAATAACGCAAAATTTTCGATGGTCGCGGCGATTCATCGCGGCGATAAAATAATAGAGCTTCTCGAAGCCGGCACCGGGCCTGAGCGACCATCGATAATTACCCCAGTACCATGGTAATGGATGATAAATTCGAACCTCGCTGCCTGCCCCCGACAATCGCCTGGCTATGGTTTCCGCATCAATAGCTGAACCAACACCATCGACCAGCAATCGTACCTTAACCCCCCGCTTCGATGCATTCAACAACGCATTCGTAAACCGCAAACCAGTCTCGTCGAGGGTAAATATATAAACCGCCAGTTCAATACTGGATTCAGCACGGTCTATGTCACTCAGCAACTCGTCAAAGTACGACTTCGCGGAATTGTAAATAGCTTCCGAAGCCCAACCACATTCAATACCGACTGCCAGCGGCTTTGCATGGTCAATCTTTTGTGTTGCCTTTTTGAAAGATAAATCCATGGCGTTATTAGGCTGACTGGGATTTAGCTGATTTCGTAGGATTTAACTCAAACGACTTTTATCTCAAGTTCGCCGATGCCGTCAATACCGGCTGTA
>QNFD01000371.1 GCA_003645435.1 Gammaproteobacteria bacterium
CTATCATGCCTTTATGATACGGCGGTTCGCTAATTCAGGCACCGAGAATATATTTAACGGAAAGAACTCTCGTGCTGCGAGACAGACTTGCCCTCGGGGGCTCTGGAGAGTTGCGGCTCGGAAACTTGATCAGCTCGATTCGGTTGATGTCTTGGATGATATTAAAGTTCCGCCAGGAAATCGCTTGGAAGCATTGTCAGGAGCTCGAAAAGGACAATTTAGTATTCGGATAAATGAGAAATACCGTATCTGTTTTAAGTGGGAATCTGAAGGTCCAGCGGATGTTGAGATATTGGATTATCCTCGATGAGGAATTAGATTATGGTACGAATACCCACACATAGAGAGCCGACACATCCAGGCGAAATGCTGCTGGAAGAATTCTTAACTCCAATGGGACTTTCGCAAAGAGAATTAGCGAATGGCATTCATGTTCCCTATCAGAGAGTCAATGAGCTGATTAATCGAAAACGGGGAATTACACCTAGCACTGCCCTTCGATTAGCAAAGTTCTTTGGTAATTCAGCGGGATTTTGGATGAACATCCAGTTACGTTGGGAACTTTTTCATGCCCAACACTCAGAAGCAGATACCTTGAAGGGGATTCGCAAAACTAAGTCGCGATTGCCGCCTAGTAAGCTGGCTGATCTAGCACCACTTTAGTCGACAGTGTATTACGGACCCCATTTATCGCAAACGACTGCCGTTTCCAGGCATTCACGATAAATCTGCTACGAAACTTTTCCCTGAGCATTTCTTTGTTTGTATAAGAATGATTATTAGTTAGCAGGTACGATTGCATAACATTGTTATCTATTAACTTACTGTTGACACAGTTATAGGATTTAAATTCATAAAATCATCTTGCCTTATACGGGTATTTGCTTACTGTGCTTATGCCTCGTATCGATAGCATGAGTTCACCTTTACAGCCCAAGACTATTTTTTAAATGTATTTCAGGAGCATATAACATGCCACCATTAATCTTATGGGGGATTTTCCTTTTCACAGTTGCGCTGGTATTTTATTCAATTAGCGTGTGGGCAGGATGGTTTTCAAAGCGTCTAAAACTCTGGCATATTTATGTTTTTCTGGTTGGTCTTTTTACCGATTATTTAGCAACAGTCCTCACCTACATTAGTATTGGTGGGCTAGTAATTACTTGGCACGCAATTCTTGGGTTTATTTCTATTGGTTTAATGACAATGCACGTAGTTTGGGCAGCAATTGTCTATCGCAATAAAAATGAGCAATCAATCACTAATTTCCATAGGATCTCAATAATAGTGTGGGTTATCTGGATGATCTCCTATCTATCTGGGTTTACTTCTGGCGTATCCAAAGTAATTTAATAAATGGGGTCAGAGTTGTTGCCTGTCACAGGCATGACAGGATTGAAGCAAATCGGCAAGAATGGTTTAAATAAAAGCGATATTACATACAGTAATTTGCTTGTTTTCGGTTGTTGGTACGTTGTTGGCAATAGGGTACGATGCATTCAATGAGTATGACTTGCTCGCTATAAGTAATGAGGTTAGTAAATGTCTTTTCATGATGCGATGTTTTCCTTTACCGGCGGGATACAAGTTTGGTTCTACTGGCTGGGACTGGCAATTGTCGCCACGCCGGTATTGCTGGCGTTTTCAAAGGCTACGCGTCGCGATGCCGTAATTGTATTGCTGACCAACATCTGCGTGATTGCTTCCATGGGATGGATGTATCGGCAGATGGGTTATGTTCGGTTGTTGGGCATCGTGCATGTATTTTTATGGACGCCGCTGGTTGTCTATCTCTGGCGCCGCGCAATGAGCAGCGAAATTACATTGCCTTTCCGGATAGTCATCTGGCTATTTGTGGCGACACTGCTCGTGTCTTTGGCCTTCGATTACATTGATGTTGTTCGCTATCTGTTGGGCGACCACGCCAGCATGATTAAATCATAACGGTCTTGCCGATTCCGTCTACCGGGGCTGGTTTCAGCACTTTCTCGAAGGAGCGCTCTGCCGCAACAGTTGTGTGAGCTCTAGGCTTTTGCCGCCATCCACTTTCTGCGCCAGCCGTGCAGGCCTAGCAAGCTGAGGCTTCCTGCAAGCAGGGGTAATGCTGCTGGTAGCGGAACGATAGCGACCTCAGGTGTGATACTTCCGCTGATAAAGGGTTGATCTTTAAAGCCATTGCCACAGCACTCGAAAAAGCTGGTGCTCAGATTAAGCAATGAAGGCTGCGTGGGTGAGAGTGGTTGTTGGAATTTGAGGCTAATGTCTAACCCATAATCATGAAAGTTGCCATCTAATGAAATTTCAATTTGGTTGTTTTCGATTGTGAAAACCATTCCATCCTGCTCAAGAGGAGGTGCAGATCCATTTGGGAGCCAAGGGATTACCAGTGCAGTAAATACTCCGTTACCACCCTCAAAGTCACCGATTGTGTAGGTCCAGTCAAACGCACCGGTCATCTGCGTATTGTCTTGCAGAAAGATATTTTCCAATGTGTAGCTAACTGTCGCGGCCTGAACTGTGCTCACTGTCATGACCGCTGCCAGGCACGAAAATAAGGTGACGCGAATAATCCAGATTCTTGCAGTTACAAAAAGATATTTCATAGGGTGCACTTCCTTGTTACCCAGCTATTCCATTTAGATCAAGTTTGCAGATAACTACCTTAAATACTTACTGTAAAAATTACAAAAGCAGTGTAAACGGAACTTTGTTATTCAGGTTCTGTCATCGGCAGCACCAGAATATTTGCATCCAGAGCACCGATAATCTTTTCAGCCGTGTGGCCAACATCGTGTTTTGCGCCTGGTTTGCCGACCCTGGCTATGACGACCAGATCTGCGCCGATTTCCTTGGCTGCCGTGGCGATAGCTTCCTGTGGATTGCCCATTACAGCTCTGACCTGGTTACGGGGGAGGCCGCAACGATCAGCAAATTTTTGTCGATCCGGATAGTGGAAATTATCTTTGTATGCGGTCACAACATACATCTCGGCATCAAGTCCGGCAGAGATGCCGCGAGTTCTCTGCAGGATCATTTCATTGGCTTCGGTATAGAGCTTTTTCTCTGTACGGTGCTTGATTGCGGCCAGTACCTTGCGTACTGGTCGGTTCGATGAGGTCTTGACCAGGTAGATGGGGCAAGCCGAATCACGCAATAACCGCCAGTCAGAGGTATCCCGAAACAGGCGGGTCAGCTTTTTCTGTGGTGACATACTCTTGATGGCCAGGATACAGTTTTGACGCGCAACTGCTGCAACGGTCGATTTTCGCCAGTCCTTGCTGATTTCAACTTCGGTAACTACAGTCAGGCCGAGAGAGCGAGTGGGTGTGACCAGGCGTTCGATCCAATTGGTGACGCGCTCCTGTGTATCGGTACGAGCTTGCTCTGGCTCTACGCCGGCTGCTGCCCGGATCAATTTCTCGTCTATGCAGCAATACA
>QNFD01000372.1 GCA_003645435.1 Gammaproteobacteria bacterium
TACCCTTGATCAACACCAGAAATTATTTTCTAGCCTTGAACTCGACCCGGCGATTGTTGAGCATAAAGCCGATAACGAGGACAGCTTACTCAGGAATGCAGATTGTTTACGTGGGGCAATGCAGCAATGTTTCGAAAGACAGGATACATCGCACTGGGAGATATTATTAAACCAGCACGATGTGCCGGCTGCCCGGGTACGTGATTTATACGAAATGCTAAAACAGGATCAGTTGCAAAGAGCACCCGGTAGCCAGTTTCAGCGCTTGCAGGATAGTTCACTAACCGCACCGATCGCCGCTTTTACCTACGCCAGTGATGGCCCCGAGTTTGACGATTATTGCGCCCGTGCAGGCGAGGATACGGATGCCGTACTTGGTGATATCGGGCTATCTCGCGAGCAGATAAAAGTACTTAGAGACGGCGGTGTGATTTGAACGGGCAGCAATTGACGAATCGACTGCTCTCGAATCTCTCTACCGCCATACAATTTATTTAACTGATCGCTATTGATGAATATTTCGATTGATTTGACTATCAGTCACCGCAAGGTCTGGGCGCTTGCCGGGCCGATAATCATTTCGAATATTTCGGTGCCGCTGGTCGGTGCGGTCGATACCGCGGTGGTCGGACGTTTACCCGAGCCGCAGGCGATTGGCGCGGTTGCGCTTGGCGCATTGATATTCAGTTTTCTATTCTGGGGTTTTGGCTTCCTGCGCATGGGCACCACTGGTTTTATCGCCCGTGCCCATGGCGCTAATGACCAACAGGCATTGTACGATACCTTGCTGCGCGTGCTGTTGCTGGCACTAGTGCTGGGCTTACTGATCATATTGCTTAGCCGGCCAGTCATAGGCTTCGCATTGTACCTGCTCGAAAGTACCCCGGAGGTTGAGCATTTAACCGCAAGCTACGCAGGAATTCGAATCTGGAGTGCTCCGGCAACCCTGCTCATCTATGTGTTTACCGGTGTCTTTATCGGTATGCATCACACCGGTAAGGCGTTTGTCCTGCAACTCATATTAAATATCAGCAATATGCTGCTGGATATCCTGTTTGTCCTCGGCCTTGGCATGGGCGTCGAAGGGGTTGCTCTGGCCACGATCATTGCCGAATACCTGGCGGTTTTCTGCGGTTTTATATTGCTACGCCGGCCAGTATTAAGCGCGATAAAGCAATTCGACTGGCATAGACTGGTTGAGCGCGATGCACTGGTTCAACTGATGAGTGCCAACGGTAATATTTTCATTCGCACGCTTTGCCTGGTGTTTTCATTTGCCTATTTCACCGCCCTGAGCGCTAAAATGGGAGAAGTGGTACTTGCCGCGAATGCCATTCTAATGCACTTACTCAGCATCATGGCCTACGGGCTCGACGGTTTCGCGCATGCGGCCGAAGCGCTTACGGGTAGCGCCTATGGTGCAGGCAAGTACAGTGAGTTTCGCCGTTCGGTAAAATTGACCAGCCTATGGGCGGCGATTATTGCGGCGCTGGTAAGCCTGATGTACCTGGTATTTGGAGAGCTTATACTCGGCTTGTTCACTAACATTGACAGCGTGCTGGATAGCGCCGCTGTTTACCTGCCCTGGATGATTATTTCTCCTCTGCTTTCAATCGCGAGTTTCCAGCTGGATGGTATATTTATCGGCTCGGGTTACACACGAGAAATGCGAAATGCGATGGTGCTTTCGATGTTTGCTTACCTGGTCTTACTGTATTTCCTGGTGCCCTGGTGGGGCAACCACGGATTATTCTTAAGTTTGAGTCTTTTTATGGTCATCAGGGCGATCACGCTGGGTTTCTATTATCCTCGCATTTTGGCAGGCATGGGTCGATAGAGTGCTTCCACTGACACCGCATCATCGATTTCTACTGGGTTCCCTGTCGCTTGGTCACATGGTCAATGACTGGGTTGCCGGGACAATCTGGCTACTGGCGCCGGCGATAGCCGCGAGTATGGGCCTGGGTCCGACCGAGGTCGGCCTGATTCTGACTATCAATGGTCTTGGTGCCGGGCTCGCCTATATACCGGCAGGCATTCTTGCCGATCGTTCGACCCATCCCGGATACCTGATGCTACTCAGTTTCTGGTGGGTTGCGATAGGTTATTTCTCGGCGACCCTGGCACCCGGGTTCTGGTCGGTAACCCTGCTGCTCGCCTTTGCTGTTATGGGTGACGCCTTCTGGCATCCGGTTGCGACCGGGGTACTGGTCAAGGAAATGCCGAAACGACGCGCACAGGTGCTTGGCATTCATGCGGTCGGCGGTAGTATCGGCGCCGAGATACTGGGTCCCCTGGCGACAGGCTTTTTACTGGGCTTCTTCGACTGGCAAACTAGTCTCCAAATTCTGGTAATCCCCGCTGTATTAATGGGGTTTTTATTTATTCCGATCGCGAAACGCATTGGCGGTACTGCGAGTAAAAAAATATCGGTGATTGATTTGAAAGGACTGGCCAGGCACTGGTTAAACGGTCCCGGTAAGTTATTAATCCTGACCATGGTCCTTTATAACCTGTCGCTAATGGCTATCCTCGGAATGACACCGCTGTATCTGCAATCAGAACATGGCCTTTCTCCTTTTTATGCAGGTCTGACATTTGCTGCCATGTTGTTAATCGGCACGATATTTCAGCCAATTGCCGGCAAGTACACCGACCGCAGGGGACGCAAACCCCTGATTGTAATAACCCTGGTTTTGAGTAGCCTGTTTGCTGTCCTGGCCGGACTAAGCGCAGACCTTGTTTGGGTGATGGCTGGTCTTTTACCGGCGGCCGCGTTGTTGACCAGCATGCGGCCAGTAGTACTCGCGGCGGCGGTTGATTATTCAGGAAAATCCGAAGCAACCACCCTGGGAATCGTATTTACCCTGCTCGACGGTATCGGCATGCTCGGTGCCTTGTTTGCCGGTTTGATCGGTGAATTTTCGCTGAACTACGCATTTTTACTCGCCGCGGGATTCGCGATGGCCTCTGCTTTGATCTGCATGTTGCTCAGCTTTGATTTTGGCTCTCCTTCGTCATTCCGGCCTCCGAGCCGGAATCCATCGCAACTCTAGTTTCCGATCAACGCAGGCTTCGATTTGAATGGATACCGGGTCGGAGCCCGGCATGACAATAACATTCTAATTTTGAGCGTAAAAGTCAGGACTACAAACAATCCTCAATAATCGCATACAACTCGGGCCGATGCCGGGCTATTTCCTCGACACTCAGTCCTTCCAGCGAATGCGGGTACTTCAACCACTGTTCGGTTTCGTGTAGATAGTAATCGGGTGCTTTGCCGGTCTTGTTGCGAGTGGGTTTGTAGTAGGGCACCGCAACCCGAATATCGTGCGGTGTATTTAGCCTGGCCCTGTCACCCAGGTAGGCAATCACCGATTGAATCGTCAGGCCCGTATCAAACACATCATCGACTATCA
>QNFD01000373.1 GCA_003645435.1 Gammaproteobacteria bacterium
CATTAACAACTGCAGAGGCTCTGAACCACTTGATTTCATGAACTGGTATCCGTGGGTGGTAAGTGAAATATTTAATCACAAAACCCATCGTATCACCAATAGCACTGTTGCCAGGGATCTCGTAAAGTCGATAGAATATGATCACATTTATCAGGTTATTCGTTACACCATACTACTATCAGGGAAAAATCATGAAAATCGGAATCCTCGAAACCGGTCAGTTACGCGGTGAAATGATCGGTCGCTTCGAACCTTATCCCGTTATGTTTGAACGCTTTGTCAGCCTTGCCGAGCATGATTTCGAATTCGAGGCGTTTTGCGTGATAGAAGGAGAGATACCGCCTTCGGTCCACGCCTGCGATGGCTGGTTGATTACCGGTTCGCGGCATGGAGTTTACGACAAGCTCACGTGGATGGCGCCGTTAGAGGATTTTATCCGTGAGCTGGCGGCCGCGCGGATGCCGTTGATCGGGGTATGCTTCGGACACCAGATTATTGCCGAGGCGCTTGGTGGCGAAGTAGTCAAGTCGGACAAAGGCTGGGGCGTGGGCCTACAACAGTATCGTATCGAACAGACGCATGCATGGATGGAAACCGAGCCGCAACAGGTAGGGATTTACGCTTATCACCAGGACCAGGTAGTCAAATGCCCGTCTTCGGCACAGGTGTTTTTAAGTTCGGAGTTCTGCCCGTTTGCGGGGCTCAGCTATGGGGATTCGATTATCAGTGTACAGGCTCACCCTGAGTTTGAGGCTGCCTTTGAGAATTTTCTGCTCGAAGTCTTTGGCAGTGCGGTGCTGCCTGCAGAAGTGGCTGCCCGGGCGCATGCGTCGATGAATGGAGACAGTAGTGCTGATACACGGTTGCTCGCCAGCTGGTTTGCCAATTTTTTCCTGTCACATGGGGATCGGTGCCAGGCAGGGTAAACCTGGTCAGGATTGAGCCAGCGCAGGTTTGTCGAGCTGCGCCATGAGGAAGTCTTCGAAATCCGCCTGCGGCATTGGTTTGCCGAAGTAATAGCCTTGTACAAAATCGCAGTCGAGCGATTTCAGATATTCCCATTGTTCGGCGGTTTCCACACCTTCGGCGATAACTTCTAAACGCAAACCGTGCGCCATGGCGATTATTGCCTGCACCAGGACTGCATTTTCCTTGTCACCGGGCAAATCCATAATAAAACTGCGATCAATTTTTACGGTACTTACCGGGTAGTTCTTCAGATAGCTCAGGGCGGAAAAACCGGTGCCGAAGTCATCTACCGAAAGCCTCACGCCGCAGTTGCTGATTGCGTCGATATAGGTATTAACTACGGACGAGTCATCGAGTAACAGGCCCTCGGTACTTTCCACTTCGAGTAAATCAGGGTTCCAGGTGTGGTTATCGATTTGCTCTTTGATAGTGTCAAATAACAGGTTATTGCGAAACTGTATCGACGATGCGTTGACCGCAATGCGTAATTCGATTCCAAATCGCTGATGCCAGTGTGCCCCGGTAGCAATAGCCTGTTTCAACACCCAGCAGCCGAGTTCGGGTATCAATCCAGCGCTTTCCGCGGCCGGAATGAATTCATCTGGAAAGACCTCGCCGAGATTTGCGCTATGCCAGCGTAGCAAGGCCTCCGCCGATACTACCTGTCCCGACCTGGTATCGACTATGGGTTGAAAAAATACAGTGAACTCGTTGTTGGGTAGCGCTTTACGCAAGTTATCCTGCAGTTCACGCTGACGATGCGCTTTTGCATTGATATCTTCGGTAAAAAAACGAAATGTATTCTTGCCTTGTTGCTTCGCCTGGTACATGGCCTGGTCGGCGTGGTGCAGCAGGGTTTCGGCGTCGTCACCATGATCCGGATAAAGTGCGATTCCGATACTGGCCCCGGTTGCTATCTGGTGCCGGTTGAATTGAAGCGGTCTGGATGCCTCGTTAAGCAGGCTTTCAATTTTTGTAATCAGTGAGGTCTCGCCATCGATATCGGTAATCAGCACGATGAATTCATCGCCGCCAATGCGAGCTACCGAATCGGTCTGACGCACGATGGCTTTGAAGTTGGTCGCGACCTGGGTCAATAGCCTGTCGCCGGCTTCGTGGCCGAAGTGGTCATTCACGTGTTTGAAGCCATCCAGATCGACGTAGATAACGGCACTGGAGTACTTGTAGCGTCGTGACCGATAAATTAGCTCGTTGAGTTCTTCGTAAAGGCCGCGTCGATTGGGCAGGTTGGTTAACGGATCATGGGTCGCCAGGTGCTCGACGCGATGTTCTGCGACACGACGTTGTTCTACTTCGAGTTCCAGACCATGTCGTAGCAACCAGAGATCGAGAAACACGCGAACTTTGGATATGAGTGCAGTTTTTCGAATCGGCTTCTGAATATAGTCGACCGCTCCAGACAGATAAGCTTCTTCGATATGCGCGTCATCCTGGTCAGCGGTAATAAAGATAATGGGTATCGAGCGCGTGTTTTCATTTTCATTTAACAGCCTGGCAACTTCAAATCCATCCATCACCGGCATCAGTACATCAAGCAGAATCAGGGCGATATGCTCCTTGTTTTCCGCCGCCAACAGCAGTGCCTGCTGGCCAGATTCAGCGATCAAAACGTCGGCCTCAACAGGCTTTAGTAACACCTGTAAGGCGACCAGGTTGGCCCTGGTGTCATCGACAATGAGAATCCTGGCTTCAGGCATATATCGTTTTATCTATCCACGCGTAGAGCCCAGGTCAATTTCAACGTGAGCCTGGGTGCAGTTTGCTTGATGCTTTTATCGGCTTGACTGACAAAATGTTAAGTTTTTTGTCTGACTGGCGACTATTGAGAGGTGAATAACTGGGTTTTTACCCTCTGCTCTGGGCAATCTGGGTTCAATAATTAGTTTCAATTTGAAACTTTATGTTGATGATGATGTCAATTTATTATACTGTTAGCTATTGCTTGTCTGATCCAATAATGCCCGAGTTATCCCGATGAATATTCTGCTCCTGCTGGGCGCCCTGTTGGCGTTGTTTTATATAATTGCGCGGCATCAATTTCCGTTTCGCAAGCTCGCGCTGGCAAGCGCATTATTCCTGCTGGTGTTCACTCTGGCAGGTGGTTTCAATTTGTTCTGGGGGCTGCTGTTCTGGTCCACATTGCTGGTACCTGCAATGCTTCTGGGGATTCCACAACTGCGGCATTCGTTACTATCACGACCATTGTTGCGACGCATTCGCAAGATTTTGCCACCGATGTCGGCGACCGAGCGTGACGCTATCGAGGCGGGTAGCGTATGGTGGGAGGCTGAGCTATTCAGGGGCGCCCCGGACTGGCAGCTTCTGCAGGGTTACCGGCTGCCGGTGCTGAGCGCGCAAGAACAGGCTTTTATCGATGGCCCGGTGGATGAACTCTGCGCGATGATC
>QNFD01000374.1 GCA_003645435.1 Gammaproteobacteria bacterium
CCTAAGGCGCCGGCTATTGGTAATAATGTACTCGAAGACCCAAAGCAGCTACGCCGGGGCCAGCTTTGCTGATTAACTAGGTCTTACGATACCTGGTGTCCGCTTTCAGCTCTTCGAATAATTTATAACTGGTCTCTTCCATATTGAGCGACCGATAGGTTTCCTGCGCAATATAATTATCATGCTCTACATAAAGCCTGAAACCACAGACATTGTTTTCGGCCTCGGCCAGTGTTTTCACCTGCTCGTAGAGTTTACGGTACAGGCCCTGGCGCCGATACTGCTGGTTTACATAGACGCTTTGAACCCACCAGAACAGACCATTACGCCAGTCACTCCATTCGGTCGTAATCATCAGCGAGGCCTGGATTGCGCCACCATCCTCGACAACCAGATAAAACCCCATCGCCGGGTCATTAATCATGGTTTCCACGCCGGCGGTGATAACCCCGGGTATCAACACGATAGCTTCGGTTTCCAGCGCCATTTTCATATTAAATTCCGCCAATGCCGCAGCGTCTTCGATGGTAGCGCGTCGTATATTCATACCAGGGAGTCTCGCATTATCTTTTCCTTGCCGCGAGCCTGTTTGCCTTCTTTTCTTCATCCTGCTGTTTTTTTATTTCAAGTTCGGCAAGTTCCTGCGCCACCATGACTGGTGTCTCCAGGCACAGACCGCCCAGCTCACCGTTACGTAGCTCGGTAATTAACAGGCGCGATATCTTTTCGTAATCGACAACACCTCCCGACTTGATACAACCGCGTTTTTTCGCTATCGCCTCGATCAAGTCAATTTCGGTATCCGGCATCGACTCGAGCATGAATCGATCACTGACTCGTGCGGCATAGTGCTGTCTTAAAAAATCGGCAACGAAAAAGGCAATTTCCTGCAAATCAATTGCCGTGTCACGGATCGCCCCGGTTGCAGCCAGCCGCAAGCCACTATTTTCGTTTTCAATTTTCGGCCACAGCATGCCGGGAGTATCGATTAGAGTTAGTTCTGCGGAGATCTCAATACGCTGCTGCATCCGCGTTAAAGCGGCTTCGTTACCAGTTTTAGCTATTACGCGGCCGGCAAGCTTGTTGATTAGTGTTGATTTTCCGACATTGGGTATTCCCGCAATCAGGGCATAAATCATCGCCGAGCGATTCTGTCGGAGCGGAATCATGGTACGGCACAGCTCCGGAAGTTTTTGAACAGCAATCTCGTTGTGGTTGCAGATTAGCGTTTTCACCGAGCTATCGCGTTCAATTTGCTCGCACCATTCGGCTAACACTTCCGCATCAGCCAGATCGCTCTTGTTAAGCAGCTTGATGCAGGGTTTGTCTTTTCGCAGCTTTGCCAACAACGGATTCTGGCTGCTAAAAGGTATACGCGCATCGAGCACTTCAATAACGAGATCGGCCTGCGGCAGAATTTTTAATAATTCTTTCTTGGCCTTGTGCATATGGCCGGGGTACCACTGGATCATAGTTTGCCTGCTGCCTGGTAATTTGCCTATTCTCTCTCATCTCTATTCGAATTGTTATCATTTAGGTTTACAATTCACGCGCGGAGAAAGTATATGGCTGAGATTAAACATCGGGTTGGGATTAGCGGATCGGCTGTCGATATATATCAACTGTTATCCACAAATCAGGGCCTCAGCGAATGGTGGACCCGGGATACCCGGGGCGCCGGTGGGGTCGGGTCAACTATTCAATTTCGTTTCGGCGGTGATGGCCCTGATTTTGAAGTAATTGAGCTAATTCCTGATCGGCTGGTGCGGTGGCGCCACTCGGGCGAAATGCCAAACGAATGGATCGGCACCGAGATTGTTTTTGAGCTCGAACAACAAGATCATCAGACAATCCTGTTATTTAGTCACTATAACTGGAGGCAATCTAGCAGTTTCCTCGCGCATTGCAGTACCAGGTGGGGCATGTTCATGATGAGTATCAAGTCCTGCATCGAGACAGGTGTTGGGCATCCCTATCCGAATGATGTACATATCGACTTTGATGAATAATTTGGATACCAGAATCAGGACCACTTGAATGACAACTGATGAAGAATCAAACGCCATAATCGCTGAACTCGAGTCGGAGTTTGTCGAGCTTTATAAAATTCTCAAATTTGAAGGCTTGACCGATAGTGGCGGCATGGCCAAGCAAATGATCGCCGATGGTCGGGTTAGTGTTAATGGTGAAATAGAAACCAGAAAGCGCAAGAAAATTATAGCCGGGGACAAAATCATATTTTCCGGCCAGTCTATAGAAGTGAAAAATAAAACCGCCTGCCCCTGAAACTGGCGTAAATCTTATTTTGCGCTAGAATACCGCCACAATTTTTACGGCTCCGGAATTACGCTCCGGTAGGTTAACCATGCAAAATATTGTTGTTGCTGCGCTATATCATTTCGTCAGACTCGATAATTACCAGGAAATACGCCAGCCCCTGTTAAAGCTGATGTTGGAAAATCAGATCAAGGGCACGATTTTACTCGCCGAGGAAGGTATTAATGGTACCGTTGCCGGCGAACAGGATTCGATGAATATCCTTCTCGACTGGATTCGTTCGGATCAACGCCTGAAACATTTACGCTGCAAGTTTTCCTACGACGATGAAATGCCCTTTTATCGCTCCCGGGTAAAACTAAAAAAAGAAATCGTCACCATGGGTGTTAAGGGTATAGATCCCAAACAGTCGGTTGGTACTTACGTCGCCCCCCGGGACTGGAATGCCCTGATTTCTGATCCTGAAGTAACCCTGGTCGACACCAGAAATGCCTACGAATCGGCAATTGGTACTTTTTCAAACGCGCTTGTTCCCAATACCGAGTCTTTCAGGGAATTCCCCGCATATATTGCAGATCATCTCGACCCGACAAAGCACCGCAAGGTAGCCATGTTTTGCACCGGCGGCATCCGCTGTGAAAAATCGACAGCACTGCTCAAACAACAGGGTTTTGACGAGGTCTATCACCTTCAGGGCGGTATTTTAAAATACTTCGAAGAAGTGCCGGAATCTGATTCGATGTGGCAGGGCGAATGCTTTGTTTTCGATAACCGTGTTAGCGTTACGCATGACCTTCAAAAAGGCAGTTACGATCAGTGCCACGCCTGTCGATTACCCATTACCGACAAAGATAAACAAAGTCAAAAGTATGCGCAAGGCGTGAGTTGCCCTGCCTGTTTCGATCGCAAAACAGAGACTGAGCGCAAGCGCTATCGAGAGCGTGAAAAGCAGGTTCAACTGGCCAAAAGCCGTGGTGAATCCCATATCGGTTCCGTAGCGAGGGAAGCGGGATGCCATCGTAAAAGCAAAAAACTCGATGCAAAAAACGTGCAACGCGGGGCCGCTAATTGATTTATACGTCAGCCCCGCCAGGTGAAAGCATTCTATTCGTAGACAGG
>QNFD01000375.1 GCA_003645435.1 Gammaproteobacteria bacterium
CTGGTTTTGTTGATGCTGGTCTCGGTTTCGAGAATCTTGTTGATATTAATCTTTACGGTTTCAATCAGGTTGGCGCGGGCCTCGGAAAAGTACTGGTAGTACACCAGGTTGCGTTGCAAATCCGCTGGATTTTCAGGCGAAAAAAGCAGTTTGAGTTTCTCCTGTTTGCCCAGCGTGAATGCGGTATAAATCTGTTGGGCGAGAATGTCATTTTCCTGAAGGAGTTGCCGCTGCTGTTTACTACGAGATTTTTTCAGTTTTTTTATTTCAGCGCGCTTGTTATCGATCCCCTTTTTTGAGCTCCGGACTTTACGACTAATGTTAGCGAAATTGGATTCAATGTTTTTTAGCTGTTTGGTGTATTGGGACTTACTATCTTCCTTAACATCGATAGCCTGTTTCAGGCTTCCAATTTTTTCCTGCAGTGCTTTGAGTTCCCCCTGTTTCTGGGTTTTTTCGCTGGCGTAGACCGACAGCGCAAACCAGCTGCAGCCAAGCACAGTGATGATCAGGAGTCGGGTGAAGGGCGTGACATGTCCGGTATTCATGGTGGTCAAATTCGAATCAGCCAATACTCTTTATCGGGAGTGTGTTTCATGTTCTGAAATCATACTGGAATCCATCTGCATTGGCGAACCATAGAGTAATGTTAAGGCAACCACGATGATCGGGAACGCTATGGACAATCTTTTGGGATTCGATCATAATTAAATGCTAATATTATTGTTTGATTATAAAGCACAAGATGAAACCTGATTTAATTAAGTCGATCGACGCATCACAACTACTCGCCCGCGAAGAAGATATCGAGATTGCCTCGCGCTCGCTGAAGGCAATGTCACACCCATTACGCCTGAAAATTCTTTGTACACTCGGCGGTCAGGAAGTCAGTGTTCAGGGCATAGTTGATAATGTTGGAACATCGCAAAGTAATATTTCACAACACCTCGCGATTTTACGCGATAAGGGTATACTTGCGTCGCGCAAAGATGCTAATCGAGTTTATTATCGTGTCGGTGATGCCCGCACGCTGCGCCTGATTAGCATGATGCAAGAAGTATTTTGCTCGACTCCGTAGTCGTTGTTTCTAAATTACCCGCTCCGATTAGATTATGTTTACTCAAGTCACTGAATTTTCAGCAAATCATACCTTGTTGGTGGTTGCTTTTATCGCCCTGTTGTTTGCTTTGTTTTTCAACGAGTTTCGGCAGGCTTCACAGAAATTTACCGGCCTGACGCCGGCAGGTGCGATTCAGTTAATAAATAATGAAGAGGTAACCTTGCTTGATGTACGTGAATCTGCCGAAACCGTGAATGGCAAGATCACAAAAGCGGTTCAGATTCCGGTGAGTTCAATCAATCAAAGGATAGGTGAACTGGATAAATTCAAGGATAAAAATATTATTGTTTATTGCAAAAATGGCAGCCGTGCCGGTATTGCCTGCAGAGCATTGAGCAAAGCGGGATTCGATAAGGTTTTTAACCTGAATGGTGGTATAACCGCCTGGCAGGAAGCCCATCTTCCAGTTAGCCGCAAATAACCGGGCGGCACAGATAATCAGAGACTCCCTGGCTAACCGGGACATACAGACCACCAATGGTTGTCAGTTCCCATACGACCCATTTATTTAAAGAGTATTCAAAACAATGGCAGAAGAGAAAGCCCCACAACCCAATTTTTCGATTCAGAAAATATATGTTAAGGATGTATCCTTTGAGTCTCCTGATTCCCCTGAAATCTTTAAATTCACCAAATGGGACCCTGAAATTGAACTCAATTTGAATAACGCCCATAGTAAAATTGACGATAATATGTACGAGGCAGTCCTGACTGTTACCGCGACGGTGAAGCATGAAGATAAGGTCGCATACCTGATCGAAGTACAGCAGGCGGGCATATTCGCTCTCGTTGGATTCAACGAAAATGATCAAAAGTATCTTCTTGGCAGCCAGTGCATGAATATTTTGTTCCCCTATGCGAGGGAAGCAATTTCTGATCTAAGCAGCCGTGGCGGGTTTCCGCCACTGATACTTGCGCCGGTTAATTTTGACGCCCTCTACCAACAACATATGCAGAAACAATCGACTAATCAACAGGATTCCGCGGCACAGGCTACCGAAATGGAGCAGGATAGCGAAAAGCCGGGTGCGGAAAACACCAGGCATTAGGGATCATATATGCAAACCAGGGTTGCGGTATTCGGTGCAGGTTCCTGGGGCACGGCGCTGGCGATTCAGCTCGCGCGAAATGACAACCAGGTTAATCTTTGGGGACATGAAGCAAGTCATATCGAAAAACTTGCGCGCCAGCGTGAGAATGAAACTTATCTACCAGGTATAGCGCTAGACTCCAAAATTCACCCCGTCTCCTCCGTGGAAACATGTTTGCAGGACGCACAGATAATCCTGATTGCGATCCCAAGCAAGGCCTTCAGGGGCTTGCTGCAATTATTAAAACCCGTTCTGGCATCGCATATCAGCATATTCTGGGCGAGCAAGGGGTTTGAAATTGAAACCGGCAAACTAATGCACGAGCTGGTTACCGAAGAGTTGCCGGGACATCACTATGGTGTTATCTCGGGCCCGACATTTGCCGGTGAGGTGGCCAACGGCCTGCCTGCAGCCATCACCTGCGCTGGTGATGATGAAACATCAACCGCATTTTTTGCCGATCTGTTACACGGAAGCCGTTTTCGCTGTTACACCTCCAGTGACGTCGTCGGCGTTGAGCTTGGCGGCGCGCTAAAAAATATCCTCGCAATAGCAGTCGGCATTGCCGATGGCCTGGGGTTTGGTGCGAATACGCGTGCGGCACTGATAACGCGTGGTTTATCCGAGGTGATGCGTTTAGGCAAAACACTCGGCGCGCGCGAAGAGACCCTGATGGGATTGGCTGGTCTTGGCGATCTGATTCTCACCTGTACAGACGATCAGAGTCGAAATCGACGATTTGGGCTTGCCATCGGCAGGGGAATGTCGGTAGAAGAGGCGGAAATAGCGGTTGGCCAGACCGTAGAAGGACTTCGTGCCGCCAGTGCCGTTTTCAAGATGTCACGAGAACTGGATCTCGAATTACCGATTATGGAGCAGGTTTACCGGGTACTTTATGAAGGAGTAACACCGCTAGACGCGGTCAAATCGCTCGAAAATCGGCCGCAACGAGCCGAATGAACCGACGCCAATTACAGTAAAATATTTCTATAATTTCTTATAAATGGCTCTGCATGAAAATCATGTAATGCTAAATAGCTTATAAAAATAGCAATCGTCATGCCGGCGCAGGCCGAAGCGTCGGACCGCGGTATCCATTAAAAACGAAGCCAGTATTTAAATACTTAGAATTTTCATCAATGGATTCCGGCTTAAAACATGCCGGAATGACGTTCTATCTTAC
>QNFD01000376.1 GCA_003645435.1 Gammaproteobacteria bacterium
CCCTGGTTACAGGCGGCGACGAAAGCGAAATCGTCGTCCAGCTGCGCCAACTGTTCATCGAGTTGTCGTTGTAATTGCTCACGCTTCCCGCCCTCGGCCAGTTGTTGCCAGAACTCTACTTCGGCATCGCGTTTCAAAACTTCGAAACGCATGCGAATCTCGTGGATACGATCGTAGATGGTCTCCAGCTTGGTCGCCTTGTCGACCACGTACTCGGGCGTGGTGACCTTGCCGCAGTCGTGTAGCCAGGCGGCGATATGCAGTTCCTCCCATTCCTCTTCGGAAAGTGAGAAGTCGGCGAATCGAGGGTCTTTGCTGTCACAGGCAGCCGCGGCGAGCATTTTCGCGAGCTCGGGCACCCGTTGGCAATGGCCACCGGTATAAGGTGACTTGGCATCGATGGCGCCGGCAATTAACTCGATAAAGGACTGCAGCAGGTCTTTCTGCATTTTCAGCAACTGTCGGCTTTCCATCGAAACCGCGGTAAAACCCGACAGTGCCTGCGCAAAGCCGATGTGCTCGGGACTGAGGATATTCACGCCATAGCCCTGGTCGCCGTAAAGAAGGCATAACAGGCCGGTGCCCTCGTCGTTACGATTGGCCAGCGGTAGGACCACGACGGTGATTTTATCTGACCCCAATGCTTCAAACAGGGGTAACAAATGGTGGTCCTGATGCTGACATTTTTCCAGTACCTGGACCGAGGATTTCTGGTTGATGAAACTCTCGAGCAGGCTATTTCCCTCGACTTCAGCCGCGAGATCTTCGGTCGGTAACATATCCGCGCTCAGTACCTCGCCACTTTTAAGTCTGACTGGCTGGGCAACGAGTTCGGTTTCCTGGTCGGAAAGCAGGTAGATAACCGCGGCCTCGGCAGCGCTGGCTTTCATGGTTTCATCGGTGACGCGATCGAGCAGTCGGTTGATATCGGACTCGGCTGACAACGAAGTGATCAGGTTAAAGAAATTGCTGATCGTAATTCGCATCGACTCCATCGCGCCGGATAACTGGTCGACCTCGAGCACAATCGAGTCGACCTCGAGTTCATTGTCAAAGTTGAAGTCGGCGATGCTGCGCGCGTCGTGCGCCAGTTTGCGCAGGGGGCGGGCGATCTGGTTGGCAACAAACCAGGCAATGGGTAAAACCAGCAGGACTACCCCGATAATGATAATGATATTGGTTCTGCGAACCTCGAACGCGGTCGCCAATAGCTCGCGTTCCGGCGCGGCAATGAACAGTTTGATACTCAATCGATTGCCCGTGCTGATATTGCGCACGGTACCGAACCAGCGTTCATCGTCATGCTCGAACGGAACTACCTTATCTTCCTGGTTGGCGAGATGTTGAATTCTCTCAACCAGTGCTCCCGGCAATGAAGAAAGCAGTGGAATTGCATTATCCGGGCTATCACCAAACGGAGAATCTCCCCCGGTGCTATGCGAGAGAACCTCGCCATTAGCGTTGAATATCAGGCTGAAAGTCGCCGGCGTAATGCGATTTTTTTGCAGGATCCGGGAAAGATTATCGAGCGTTATATCCGCCGCTACCGTACTGCCTCCTTTTATCGAAGACCTCGACAGGGTTATGCCTACTTTTTTGGAAAAGAAAAACAGGTAAGGCGAAGTGACCTGTATTGCCGAGGAAACCCCGGCCTTTTGATACCAGGGGCGTACCCTGGGGTCATAGCTGGTTTGGCTGAAAAGGGAATCTCCGACAGGTTCCAGGTGTTCGGTAAGAAAGATTCGTATTTGCCGGTTTTCGCCGTTTTCGTTATGGCTGATGTGATCGATCATGAAGACGGCCTCTGCGGGCGCCTCGAAAACAGACCGCAAATGGATAGTGTTGAGTGGACGCATAATAAAGTAGTCGCCATTCGTATAGCCGATTCCGAAACCGGCTACCTGGGGCTCATCCCTGAGCACTTCGGCCAGGATCGGTATGTGTTGCATTCTGTCATCAAGGTTCCTGGCTTCGCTGATCGCGGCGCTGGCAAGCAGGCGCACCGAGGTGGCGACCGGGCGATATTCTTTCTGAAACTGCAGTTCCAGCTCATCGATGGTTTTGGTAAACAGGATTTCCGTGGTTTCAAACGTCAAATCGGAAATCTGTTTGTAGCTAACCCATGCAAGGGTGATGCCGATCAGTAAAACCAGTATGGTAAACAGAGAAGCAATGTGAAGGTGCAGGGGGTAGCGTTTCTTATCGGTATGATTCAACATGAACTAAATCGGCTGGCTCAGAATTTCGGACCCGCCCAGTATAACTGAACAGGATAAGGTTTCATTTCCCCCTGATTGATCAGGTGGGGTTTTCTCTTTAGTGACACAGGGCTAAACTGTCCCGCTGGCGCGGTAATCCCTTCCATCAATCAATCGAGGACAAAGGCCCTTGCTTCGCATCATTCTGTGGAAAACCGGCTTCGAGTGGGCCCATTTGAAAAGGATTCTGTGGCCTCGGGCGGATCGAAAAATCTATTATTTTGCGTTCGGTGCGAACCTGTCTGCGGATGTACTGGAACAACGTCGGATCAGGGTCTACGAGGCCTTCGATCATGTGCTCGAAGATGCCACGTTGCAATTTAGCCAGCCGGGGTTTTACCGGGAACACGGCTACGCGTCGGCGGACGCGGCCGAAGGTGAGGTGGTCTACGGCAAGATGTACCTGATACTGGAGCGCGACGCGGTTCGGATGGACTATTTCGAAGGGGTACCATTCCTGCGTGTGCATGAGAAGTTGTTTGCAACGGTTAAAGGCAAGGATTTCTACTTTTACCGGGCGGTCAAAATGTTAGACGGTTTAAAGCCGACGCAGGAGTATCTCGACTACCTGGTTACCGCTTACCGCGCAATGCCGGATGTTCCGCAAGCTTACACCGACTCCATGGCGGCAACCGAAGTGCTCGAGCATTTGGTCGTGCAGGATCAAACCGGTGAATTCGTCAGGGATATCAATCGCTGGCCGGCCTTCATGCACCCCCTGCTGGTATACTACGAAGGCTTTTGCCTGCGCCTGGTCGAGTTCCTCTGGAACCGTTCGCTGCAATGGATGATAAGAAAGTAAACTATAGAGGGCGATCTCCGTGGGACAGGTCAGGTTAGGGTATCTGCTAATCGCTTATGCCGCGTTGGCTATCGGCATAGTGGGTATTTTCTTGCCCCTGCTACCGGCGACGCCCTTCCTTTTGATCGCGGTATGGGCTGGATCCAGGGGCTCTCAACGGGTTCACGACTGGATTTTTGAGCAACCCCGTTTCGCCCGGCTGATCAATGACTGGCATGAACAGGGGGCGGTGCCACTCAGTGCCAAATGTTTGGCAACCGTCATGATGACCGTCAGTTTTCTGACCCTGATATGGGCCGGCGCGAACTGGTTGCTGCTGCTCG
>QNFD01000377.1 GCA_003645435.1 Gammaproteobacteria bacterium
CGGTACGACCCGATCGAACTCGGCAGCGACAATTAACACCAGAGCATTGAGATTGGCCGCATAGGCTGTCGATTCGAATCGATCCCTGATCAGGTAACTGGTGGGAAAATACGGGTAGTGGGTTTGCGCAACCTCGGCAATGCTATCGTAAGGGGTCAGCAGGTATAGTCGGTCGATTTCGCGCTTCGAGGCGAGATAAACCGCAACACCACTGCCAAGGCTTCTGCCCATCAGGCTGACCGAGGAATGCTGCTGTTCGAGTTGATCGTAGATCGCGACGGCATCTGAAAACAGACCTTCCTCACTCGGACTTCCCTGACTTTTACCATAACCCCGGTAGTTAATCAGATAAACCGTGTGATGCTTGAACAAGTCGTCGAATAACGGAATATTAGCGGTGATATCCTCGGCGTTGCCGCCGTAATAGACTAGCGCCCTGGATTGCCCCTTGTTCAGTACCCAACCCTGCAGGGAAATGTCCTGATTGGTGAAACTGATTGTTTCGGTGGAAATCCCGTCCACTGGTGGAACCGGATAAAAAAGCAGACTACGTTGCATAAAATAAAGAAATGCAACCATTAGCAGATAGCAAATAGCCAACACAGCAATCAAGACAATAAATGATTTCATAGTATCGGCTTGAACGAATAGTCGACTTTCGATCCGAGCAGGCTGTGATACCGCGAACTGGTCAGATAATTACCTGCGAAATTTGGCATAAAGATTAGGATCATCTTCACTGGGCCGGGTTTTAAAGCGGCGATGTACCCACAGGTATTGCTCGGGGCAAGGGCGTATGGAATTCTCAATAACCTGATTTACCTGGCGCGCATCCTCAATATCCTCGGCACCAATATTTTCGTCAAAAACATCCAGAATCTTGCCGACATAGCGACTGTTGCCGCCGTCGTCAATACGGTGATGGGCATAAAAAAGTACTTTCGCTCCCGACAGCTTAACCAGTTGACGTATGGTCGTAAGGGTTGCTGTTGGGATGCCAAAGAATGGCGCAAATACAGATCCCCTACGGCCAAAATCCTGGTCAGACGCATACCAGACGGTGTGGCCCTTTTTCAAACGTTTGACCATTTTACGCATATCGAGTTTATCGATTAATTCACCCAGGTGTTTGGTGCGTGAACTATTAATAACATAGTCAAAAACCTTGTTGCGCTGCGGACGATAGATAACATCGCAGGGGCGTTCAGATCCAAAAACACGACCGCTCAAGTCTAAAGTGGTGTAGTGTGCGCCAATTAATAATACACCGCGGCCTTCTTCGCTGGCCTTATCGATATGATTCAGGCCCTCCATGTGTGAACGTTTCTTAATCGCGACATCACTGGCCCACCAGCTATAGGCGCTTTCGAGAAGTCCGATGGCTGTGGATTGCATGGTTTTGCTAACCAGTGCATCTTGTTGGGTATCGGTCAGTTCAGGGAAACAGAGTCCAATATTAACCTCGACAACATGGCGACGTCCTTTCAGGGTCTTATCCATCAGCCAGCCCAGACCCTTACCGCTGTAATAAATCCAGGAATAGGGTAAGGTGACCCAGATACGCAACAGGCCAATTGCCAGCCAGGATGGCCAGTAAAGTGGATGGAAGAGTGAGCTTTTCATCGGTAAATTGCTTAGGTAAACGGTCGAAAATACACGCGACATCATAGCAGTCTTGAAGAAAATGCTGAAATGCATTTATAGACCCGGGCGCATCACTATCGGGCTAGTAGCCTGTCGGGCCTGGGGAATCGTAGCGAGCATGGTGGAGGAGCGAGACCAGATAACTTCTTCAGTTCGGGTTTTTATGGTAACCATGATTGTGCGCGTGTATGACCTGGCTAAGTAGCTGAATTCGCAGGATAAACGGGTTTTATTTTGGCTGTTTTTATGTTCTAATTAGCGGTTGAGTCCGGGTATGTGTAATCTAGGGCCTCAAACATCAATAACTTACGCTTTCAATCTATAGAGGGGTTAATGGACATGCACGAAGGCGAAGCAAACAAAGACGATGGTATCTTCGGTAGTGGGGAGCCCGCCAGGGCATCCCTGTTTTCCGATACCCTACTGAAAAATACCAAACAGGGATTCCTGTCGCGATTACGCAACCGGGTTACCTGGATCGATCGCTGGCTTACCAGGAAAATGGTAGACGTGGTCGGTAATCCGCCGGTCCGTATATATCTCTGGGATAATATCGAAGCCACGCCACCGGTCGATAAACCCATGGCTATTCTGCAATATAATAATCGTAGCGCATTGTTAAAAACCATAGCTAACCCTGAATTATACTGGGGTGACCTTTACTCTAGTGGACAGGTTGATTTTGAGGGTGATCTGGCCGAATTCATGGCTGCCATTTACAATGGTATTTCCGGCAAGGGTAAAGGCAACCTGTTACGCCGGGCGGTAATATGGTTGGGCCATAGACGCATCGCCAACTCAGAAGACAGGGCGCGTGAAAATATCAATCATCATTACGATATTAGTAATGATTTTTACCAGCTGTGGTTAGACAAGGAAGTCATGCAATACACCTGCGCCTATTATTCCAACCCCGATTTCAGTCTCGAGCAGGCACAGGTTGCGAAGCTGCATCATGTTTGCCGAAAATTACAATTGAAACCCGGTGACACTGTGGTCGAGGCTGGGAGCGGCTGGGGTGGCCTGGCATTGTTTATGGCCCGGCATTACGGCGCTAAAGTACGGGCCTATAACATTTCGACCGAACAGGTTAAGTACGCTACCGATAAAGCCACCAAAGAAGGCCTCTCCGACCTGGTCGAATACGTGCTCGATGATTACCGAAACATCACTGGTGAATACGACGTGTTTGTATCGGTAGGCATGCTTGAGCATGTTGGAAATCGTGATTATCCGGGCCTTGGGAAAATCATTCAACGATGTCTGAAACCAAATGGCAGGGGACTCATACATACCATTGGACGAAATACCCCGGGGCCGATGAACGCCTGGGTTGAACGACGTATATTCCCCGGCGCCTATCCGCCGACGATTGCAGAAATGATGGATATATTCCAACCTGGCAATCTTTCAGTCACCGATATTGAAAATTTACGGTTGCATTACTCAAAAACACTGGAGCAATGGTTACAGCGTTTTGAGCAAGATAGATATCAGGTCGAACTAATGCTCGATAAAAGTTTTGTGCGGGCCTGGCGATTGTACCTGGCTGGTTCGATAGCGGCATTCAACACCGGAAACCTGCAATTATTTCAGGTTGTGTTCAGCCATGCCGAGAATAGCGAATTGCCCTGGTCGAGGGCGCATCTTTATATCGAAGATGAAGGCCAGGAAATAGCGCAGGAGTCATCTATTGCGTCAGGTTGATGTGTTAATCGTCGGTGGTGGCCCCGC
>QNFD01000378.1 GCA_003645435.1 Gammaproteobacteria bacterium
AATACCCGGGGCGTATCGGTCAGCAGGCCACCCGGGAAACCGAAATAAAGCGTTCAACCGATCTGGTGGCCAGTAACAAACCGCATTGGAAAGATATCGATCGACTATTATTTTCATCGCTCGATCGGGCATTACACGAATTTAACAATCTCTACCCCTTTTTCAGGGGCCCATTCAAGGACATGGGCTATAGCCTGCAACGCACCAGTCCGGGTGAATTTTACCACTGGCACATTGACGGCGGCAGTCACGAGTTTTCACAACGACAACTGGTCGCAATCTGGTACCTGAACACCGTGGATGGACCCGGAGGCGCTACCGAATTTCGCTACCAGGATATCGAGGTGCAACCAGAGCAAGGCAAGCTAGTCCTGTTCCCACCATTCTGGACGCATGAACACCGCGGGCAAATCCTGCAACAGGGCTTAAAGTACATAGCTACCACCTGGGTAGTATTTGCCTGAATCGAAAATATACCATCCTGCTACTATATCTCGAGGAACTCGTTGCCCTGAATCTCACCATCCGTATTAATCTGGATACGTTTTGTTGAGGGTTTGAACTTGAGGATGTAAGCGCACATGAGCTGTGCGAACTGCTCATCATTGTTAGTCATCGCGGTGAGTAATTTGTCGGCAACAATCTGACAACGCTGGGTTTGATCGGGGTCGGGTACCCACCAACGGCTCATCTGCCAGCCGGCATTCATATCCATATCCATCTTGTCGAAGAATTCCCGCGCTTCGCTAGCCAGCGTCGCTGGTACATTGATCGAATAAGATTTATGATCAAATTCGATAGTTAACTCGACGGTATTCTGCTGATTTGTCATGCTCGTTAAAATTCCTGATGTTCTCAATGCAACTGAAATTGATGCCGTGCGCTCGGTACTGCACCAGTGCGACTATGTCGATGGCAAACTATCTGCCGGCATCAATGCGCAAATGTACAAAAGCAACGAAGAAGCCGCCGCCAGTGATGAGCAGTTCGAGGCTCTTAACAGCGTCGTCATGAGCCGCCTGGTGCAGCACCCGGTTTACTTGAACGCAATACTACCAGTCAAAATTTCGATGCCGATCTACGCTCGTTATAGGAACGGCATGTGTTACGGTTACCATGTCGATGACCCTGTGATGGGTGGTACGGCGCGATACCGTTCCGATGTCTCGATAACCGTTTTTCTTAGCGATCCGGATGACTACGATGGTGGTGAACTATCCATCGAGACAAGTTATGGTCACCAGCAAATAAAGTTATCCGCCGGTCATGCCATTCTGTACCCCTCATCCAGCCGCCACGCGGTAGAGCCGGTAACCCGGGGCGAGCGCCTGGTTGCGATAGCCTGGGTACAAAGCATGGTGCGTAGCCCCGAGCAACGCCAGATTCTGTTCCAGCTATATCAGGCCAGGGATCAATTATCCAAAGCGCCAACCGGCAAGGCGTTCCAGCATCTTGACGACAGTTACACCAACCTGGTTCGCATGTGGGCGGAGATCTAGCTGACGCTGTGGGTTAACGCTGCGAGCCTTTTTCCGCGTGTGCCATATCCACTAACTTAACCGCCAGCTCGTCATAGGTCTTCTTATACTTTGCCAGTTCGCTGTCGCCTTCACTGTCGTAGTATTCATCGATCTTGAATTCGCCATTCTGTTCGATCTTGATGAACTTTTGCTGTAGATCGAGCATTTGTTTGATTATCTTTTGTTTCTCTGCCATTTAATTATTCCTCGTTTAAAATTTTCCCGGTATACAGGGAACCTTTAATGAATTAGTAACCACCTTTTCTGCGGCTCTCGGGTAGCCCCGCTATACGACCGCCCTGCTTGCTCGGATCTCCCGGAAACAAATCATACAGAGTTTTTGCATTGGTCGACTTGTCGCCCCATATTTTAGCCATTCCCTTTACCAGGTTTCGTGTATTGGGCTGGTTTCCACCATTGTTGATATATTCATCCCTGAGAAAATTTATCAGATCCCAATGCCGATCAGATAATTCGACTTCTTCATCTTCGGCAATAACGGCTGCAATCTCTTCAGACCAGTCTTCTATATTTTCCAGAAACCCTGTCGCAGTCGATGCGATAGTCACTCCGCCAACCTCGATACTCATTTATGTAACCTCACCGTTAAGTTAAATTTTTGTCTGTCTATTCTTGCACGCTGTAAACAGCGTCAATACCTTTATGCGGAATAAAAATTCCACAACCCAAATTTCTGCTTTCACCGATTCCCTGTTTTTGTAAACGTACCGATTCCTCCGGTTTTAAATCAGCGATCATTAATGATCGGGTAAAAACATTTTCCGAATCGGTCCGAATTAAGCCCGCCTTGCCGCAAATCATTTTCGATACGGATATATCCATGCGGCCCATTTGTGCCGCCACATCTGCGAGAAAATCCTCCTCCGGCAAATGCTCATCACAGCTCACCGCGTGCGAGAACAGGGTTCCCAGCATAGAGAGCTTACGGATCGAGCTCTCCCCTATTTCAATTTGCCAGTTCCCAAGTTGTAGTGTCTTACCGATGATTTTTGTTACATCATCCATGCTGTCCAGATCGGCACGTATCACCAGCCTTGTCCTTCTTGACAACTGCATTACTGCCCCGCTATTCAGCGGCCGGTCCCAGCCATTACCCGATTCGGCCACGCGTATCTGATGTATACCCAGTTGCAGGTATGATTGATGCGGTATAATTTGACGCAGGGCTTGCGACAAATCATGCGCATGATCAATTTCCAGGCACTTTCCGCCCAGTTTAAAAACAATATCAAACACATCCTCCGGTGCTTTTAGCGAAGACCCGTGCTCGTTTTCTTCATTCCAGAACACCATATTTTTATGTTCTAGCCGTAAATGTCGATTCCAGTACTACTTCCCAGTCCGCAGGCGTGTCATGAAACGGGGGTTTTACATCGATACCAAATAGCACTACCCCGTCTCGCGCTCGTTGCTGCAGCACATCTTGCAGTTCGGTAAACGATGTTAAATCGTGATCCTGAATTAATATTTCACTTAACCAGAGCATGTTCCTGCCCCTGCTTACGCGGAATTGCCGAATGAGATCGAATCGAGATAACGCACCCTGTACAGCAATCTTGACCGGGTCGCATCGGCATCCGAAAATTCTTTCCTGCCATGCAGTATGTTGTTACAGATGATGCCCTGGCCCGCATCCAGTTTAAACTCGATCACACCGCTATCGTCGATTAAAATTTCTCGAATCAATTTAATCGCTCGCTCACTTGCTTGATCGGATTTCCAGCCTATATTTCGAGGTCTCGCGGAATATCGCATATGAAGCGTGCCCGATCGTGGGCAAATTGAAAAGACCGGCCCGGATTGCTCAGGCCTGACTACTCTATTACTTTGAATATT
>QNFD01000379.1 GCA_003645435.1 Gammaproteobacteria bacterium
CGAGCACCACCAGGTTCTCATCTTCGATGTGTTCAGACAACCAGTCCGAATCGACCAGAAAACTTCGATCCGACCAGGCTGGAGCCGAGATCAGAACTAAAACAAGCAGCATCAACAACCTCATAATGCCTCCATGAAAGTTAGATTAAATTCTGCTGGCCAGGTTCTTGACCTGGTACCGATAAGAGTGGAAAAGTAACATAGAAACCTGACCACCAAAATACCTATATGGACATACCTAAACTCGGGTTTCCTGGTTCCGGAGCGCAATAGGTGTCCAGCCTTCACGAGCCAGCATTGATACGCCCCAGAATCCGTTTTCATGCATCAATTAGAAATGGAGTTCATGTATAACAGGGGCGGCAAGACACCTATTATCACCATGGACTGGTTGGTCTTAATCTGCCAGCCAGACCTTGACTCATTCCTCAGATAAAATGCTCGGAACGTGTTTTACGAAAAGTGAGGATTGATTGTTATACTTATGCAACTCTGATAATTTTGTGACCTCGCGAGTTGAGAATAGATAAATAGAGCACGGTAAGAATAGATGATTATTTCTATCAAGAATACGCCAGGAATATCGTCGGTAGGCGTACAAAAATTAATTGTTGCACTATTGCTTTTGCTGACTTGCTCAAAAGGCTTTACGGCCGGATATCTGGTTGATGCTCATTGGCTAATTCAGAACAAAGATAACGAGGATTTATTTATTCTCGATATCCAGCAAGCAGAGCTGTTTCTCCGCCATCATGTCCCCGGATCGATAAATGCGCCCTACAGCCTGTGGAGGACTGACGACAAATCCCCGCAGCCAGGCATGCTGCCAGCTTTGAATGTGCTTGAACAATTATTGAGCGGCCTGGGAATCGCGGTTAACAGCCAGATTGTCATTGTAAACACGGGTTTTCAACCAGCCGATACGGCTGCAGCGGCGCGTGTATTCTGGACGCTCAAGACAATGGGGTTACATCGAGTAGCAATTCTTAACGGCGGCCTGGTCAGCTATGTAAATACCTACAAGGGAGAGATCGAAAGTGGGAATACGGCCAGCAATCCTGCCAGTTTCAAAGCAAAGTTCGACAATAGTAGCCTGGCTGACACCGCACTGGTAAAGGCCGAATTGAAAAACAATACCCAGATGATCGACTCTCGTACTCTGGGCGAGTACCTGGGCGTCATCACTGCAGCGAAAGACCAGCGCCCGGGAACCCTGCCGGGCGCCTATCACCTGCCATTTGACTGGCTGGTCAATGTGGACGGGGAAATGCGGAACAAGGTTGACATTATTACATTGTTCGAGCAGGCAAAATTTGATCCGGACAGGGACGGTAATATACATTTTTGCTCTTCCGGAAATCGGGCTGCGCTTGCCTGGTTTGTAGATTACGCAGTACTTGGACATAAAAATGCCAGGCTTTACGATGCGTCGATGAACGAGTGGGCAGTTAAGAAAGGCCTGCCAATGGAGCGGCGCATAGAATTGCTCGATTAATCTGTTTTCTTAATTGTTTTACATCAATCACAAGTTTTAATTTTCAATCGTGCTCACCTGTCGACTGATTGATGCCATGCTTCTTCATTTTCTCCCATAAATTCTTACGACCGATATACAGGCTCGAAGCTGGCATGGAATATCATCCGACCGGTCACGCAATGCTGGAGTGCGCACGGGGGCGATCCCGGAGTGAGATTAAATCAGCCACCTGTCATCGACATAAAACGAACTATCTGGCCGGGTTTTTGATTGAATTCATGTCGTTCGGGCTTTGTCAAAACCGCGTCGACAATTACCTGTTTCAATTGTTCATCCGATATACCGGCGCGCAACAAGGGTCTTAATTCCACTTTATCGTCCTGACCGAGACACAGATACAAGGTCCCATCGACTGATATTCTTACGCGATTGCAGGTTTCGCAGAAGTGTTGCGATATCGGTGTAATAAAACCGATCTGAAAATTGGTGCCGTTGATTCGATAATATCGGGCGGGTCCGCCACCAGTCATCAAACCGGGAACCAGATCGTACTCTCGATCCAGCTGCTGCTTAACCTTTTTCAGGCTTAAATACTGTTCGCTACCGTCTCGTCCAGGCGTGCCCATTGGCATGGTTTCTATGAATCGTAGAGTAAAATCATTTTGCATACAGTACTCCATAATCCGTCGATGTTGCTCGAGCGGGGTATCTTTCAAAACCACCATATTGATCTTGATTGGTTTAAAACCTACTTCATGAGCTTTTTGCAAACCTCTCAACACACAATCCAGTTTCCCACCTCCTGTGATATCCGCATATCGATCTTCATCCAGTGTATCCAGGCTGACGTTGATGCGACGAATTCCTGCTGCGTAAAGGGCATCCGCATGGTTTTCCAGCAGCGTGGCGTTTGTCGACAGCGATAAATCATTGATACCCGGCAGACTTGAAAGCCGCGCGCATAATTGCGCCAGGTTTTTTCTCACCAGTGGTTCACCACCTGTTAAACGAACTCGATGTACGCCCAGCTCGCCAAATGCCTTCACAACTCTTTCAATTTCCTCAATAGTTAACCAGTTCTCCTGACTTTCAAATGATTTAAAGCCTTTTGGAAGGCAATAAAAACAACGTAAGTTACATTTGTCCGTAACCGACAGTCTTATATATTCTATGCGTCGACCAAAAGGATCGATCAAATGAGGGCCTTGCCGATTAGTACTCAAATTTTGCATTAGCATAAAATTATTTTTCTCTAACCTTATCAACAGAGATAAACAGGCCTGAAACTCTAATCTATTTCAAAAAATACCAGCCCTCTCGGGCTGGTTAGTAAGGATTCAGAAAACTACTGATATCCTTGAGGAGGAATTAATAAACTTTTGAACTTTGAGCCTTAGGTAGTTGCATCAGTGGTTATACTTTGCCGCTCAACCTCAAGGTAATTTTTCACCAATTCAGCCATGGATCGGTAAAAAGGCAATTTCGCCTGTTCCATGACTGCATCGCAAAAGCTGGGTAGCCAGCGCGAGAGGTGCAACTCGAGAAACATGTGCTGCACAGACCCACAATACTCGGCATTTTTTCGATCCTGTTCCGCCCACTTTTCAGCTTCCCATGCTGCCAACTTCTGCATAAATTCCAGCTCAACACTGATATGATCCGGGATTCCGGTATACTCGGATTCGTAGCCAAGACCGGTAGTTTCGATAAAGTTTTTTACTTCAACGGTCTTTTTCCCCCACAAGGCGCTCGTTCCGCCGTCGATTTCGGTGAAGATAGATTCATGCGCAGATATATGACTGCCGGGGCCAATAAACAGTCGAGTAAACTCATGTCCCAATGTTTCTGCGATCTCGGATTCAGGCACACTGGAGAATGTCTCTCCCAGCTCCACCCCCA
>QNFD01000380.1 GCA_003645435.1 Gammaproteobacteria bacterium
ATCTTTCCGCGATCGAAGAAAGTCAGTATTCGATCGCGCAGGCGAACGTAAACCTCGACAAGAAAGGCAAGATGGTCGACGACCTGATTCCCTGTCGTAACAAGAATGAATTCACCCTGAGTACGCCCGATAAAATTGACTATATGGATGTTTCGCCCAAACAGATCGTGTCGGTTGCGGCGTCTCTGATTCCGTTTCTGGAGCACGATGATGCCAACCGTGCACTCATGGGTTCAAACATGCAGCGTCAGGCGGTACCCTGTCTGCGGGCGGAAAAACCACTGGTCGGAACCGGCATGGAACGAGTGGTTGCGGTTGATTCCGGAACCACGGTAAAAGCCGGTCGCGGCGGCGTGGTTGATTCGGTTGACGCCAGCCGTGTGGTTATTCGGGTCAATGATAAGGAAACTTCTACGGCTGAGCCGGGTGTCGATATTTATAACTTCACCAAGTATACGCGTTCCAATCAGAATACCTGTATTAACCAGAAACCCCTGGTTAAGGTAGGTGACGTTATTGCAAAAGACGATGTTCTGGCCGACGGTGCTTCCACCGACCTCGGTGAACTGGCACTCGGGCAGAACATGCAGGTTGCGTTCATGCCCTGGAATGGATACAACTTCGAGGATTCGATTTTACTATCCGAGCGTGTCGTAAAAGAAGATCGATTTACCACTATCCACATCGAAGAACTGAGTTGCCTGGCGCGTGACACCAAGCTGGGGTCCGAGGAAATCACCGCGGACATTCCAAATGTGAGTGAAGGCCTGTTGTCCAAGCTTGATGAGTCGGGCGTTGTTTATGTGGGTGCCGAAGTAAAAGCCGGAGATATTCTGGTAGGCAAGGTTACCCCGAAAGGTGAAACCCAGTTAACCCCTGAGGAAAAACTACTACGTGCCATTTTCGGTGAGAAAGCCTCCGATGTAAAAGATACATCACTGCGTATGAAGTCCGGTGTGGTTGGTACTGTTATCGATGTCCGTGTATTTACCCGTGACGGGGTAGAGAAAGACGCGCGCGCACTGGAAAATGAGCGCGCCGAAATCGATTCTCTGAAAAAAGACCTGGACGATCAGTTTCGAATCATCGAAGAAAATATATACAAACGCGTAGAGCGACTGATTGTCGGCAAGAAGGCCACTGGTGGTCCCGACGGCCTCAAGAAAAATGCGGTAGTCAGCGCGGAGTATCTGGAATCAGTCGGCCGCGATCAATGGTCCAAAATACGCATCAATGACGATGACGTTAGCAAGAGCCTGGAGTCATTGAGTGATCAGCTCGAAGCGCAACGCGCAGAATTTGACCGCCTCTTCGAAGAGAAGAGAAACAAGGTTACCGCCGGCGATGATTTAAAGCCTGGAGTGCTTAAAATGGTCAAGGTGTACGTCGCGGTCAAACGTCGTATGCAACCTGGCGACAAGATGGCGGGACGTCATGGAAACAAGGGTGTGGTATCTATGATTGTGCCCGAAGAAGACATGCCTTACCGCGAGGATGGTACCCCTGTCGATATCGTATTGAACCCGCTTGGTGTTCCATCGCGTATGAACGTCGGTCAAATCCTGGAGGCGCACCTGGGATGGGCGGCGCGAGGCCTGGGCCTAAAAATCGGTGAAATGTTTGATGCGCACAGCAAGGCCGAGGAGTTTAAAAACTTCCTCAAGAAAATTTACAACAGTAGCAGTGAAAAACTGAACTTAAAGGAATTCAAGGATAGTGAAATCCTCGAGCTGTGTAAAAATCTGCGCAAAGGTGTGCCGATGGCGACGCCGGTATTCGACGGTGCCGACGAAGAGGAAATTAAAAATATGCTGGCCCTGGCCGGGTTACCTGAATCGGGTCAAACCACGCTAATCGATGGTCGCAGCGGAGAGACTTTCGACCGCCCGGTTACGGTAGGTTACATGTACATGTTAAAACTTAATCACCTGGTCGACGACAAGATGCACGCTCGTTCCACTGGTCCTTATAGCCTGGTTACCCAGCAACCACTGGGCGGTAAGGCGCAGTTTGGCGGACAACGTTTTGGTGAGATGGAGGTCTGGGCGCTAGAGTCTTATGGTGCCGCCTATACCCTGCAGGAAATGTTGACGGTCAAGTCCGATGATGTAAACGGCCGCAACAAGATGTACAAGAATATCGTTGATGGCGATTTTAGTATGGAAGCTGGCATGCCTGAGTCGTTTAACGTACTGCTTAAAGAAATTCGATCTTTAAGCCTGAACATAGAGCTTGAGCGGGAATAATCATGAGAGACTTACTTAATCTATTAAAGAAACAGGGCCAGGATGATAATTTTGACCATATCCGAGTAGGTTTGGCCTCACCCGATATGGTGAGGTCCTGGTCATACGGCGAAGTAAAAAAGCCGGAGACGATCAACTACCGTACCTTTAAACCCGAACGTGACGGATTATTTTGCGCCAAGGTATTTGGTCCGGTGAAGGACTTTGAATGCCTTTGCGGCAAGTATAAGCGTCTCAAGCATCGTGGTGTAGTATGCGAAAAATGCGGCGTTGAAGTGACCCAGACCAAGGTACGGCGTGAACGCATGGGCCATATTGAACTCGCCTGCCCAATCGCGCATATCTGGTTTCTGAAGTCGCTGCCGTCGCGTATCGGCCTGTTGCTGGATATGACCCTGCGCGACATCGAGCGTGTACTCTATTTCGAAGGTTTTGTGGTAATCGATCCCGGCATGACCACGCTCGAGAAGGGTCAGTTATTAACCGACGAGACCTATCTCGAGGCGATCGAAGAATTCGGCGATGACTTCAATGCGAAGATGGGTGCCGAAGCGGTGTTCGAATTATTGAAACAAGTCGACCTGCAAGCCGAAGCTCAACAACTACGTGAGGATATCGATAATACCAAGTCGGAAACCAAGTTTAAAAGGCTTTCGAAGCGCTTAAAACTGGTTGAAGCTTTCATCGATTCCGGCAATAAACCGCAATGGATGGTAATGACGGTATTGCCGGTATTACCGCCCGATTTGCGCCCGCTGGTGCCGCTCGATGGTGGCCGTTTTGCGACCTCCGACCTCAACGATTTATATCGTCGCGTGATCAACCGTAACAATCGCCTGAAACGTCTACTTGAGCTCAGCGCGCCGGATATTATCGAGCGCAACGAAAAGCGTATGTTGCAGGAATCGGTCGACGCGCTGCTCGATAACGGTCGTCGCGGTCGAGCGATTACCGGTACCAACAAGCGACCGTTGAAATCACTGTCCGATATGATCAAGGGCAAGCAGGGCCGCTTCCGTCAAAACCTGCTGGGTAAGCGAGTTGATTACTCCGGGCGTTCTGTCATCGTGGTTGGTCCCACGCTGAAACTACACCAGTGTGGTCTGCCGAAGAAAATGGCGCTGGAA
>QNFD01000381.1 GCA_003645435.1 Gammaproteobacteria bacterium
AGTCCCTCCGAGTGCTGTTTAACCGCGCGTCGACCCTGTTCGACAAAATCCATGGAATCATAGTCATGGCAGTTGCGGCATTCGCGTGAGTCGGTTTTTTTCATCGCGCGCCAGACATTTTGCGCTAGTTGTAAGCGTTTGGCTTCAAACTTTTCACGCGTATTAATCGTACCCAGGGCTTTGTGCCAGAGTTCGTTCGAGGCCTGTATTTTTCGAACTACCTTGTGAATCCATTCCTTCGGTACATGGCAATCGGGACAGGTTGCACGTACCCCGGTCCGATTATTGTAGTGAATGGTTTCCTTATATTCCTGGTAAACATTGTCTTCCATTTCGTGGCAGGAAATGCAGAACTCCTCGGTATTGGTCAGTTCCATCGCGGTATTGAAACCACCCCAGAAAATAATGCCCGAGACAAAACCGACGACGAGCACTGCGCCAAGTGAATACCTCGCCGAAGGGCGTTTTAGCGATGCCCAGGTCCGGCGAATGAAAGAGTCGTTATTGCTGGAATTATTATTGCTCATATCGTGTTTCCATTAATCGTTTGGCCACGGATATCATTCGCCGCTAATGGCAGTAATTGGTTTAAAGTAGTTCTCTACTAGTGGTTTGGCATTGACCTGGGGTACGTGACATTGAGTACAGAAATAGCGTCGTGCAGAAACATTTGCGAGAACGTGGGCATCCCTGTCTTCAAAGTGCGTCTGACTGATTTTGGTTGCGTCATATTGACGATAATTTTTCCAGCTATGGCAACCCAGGCACTTGTTAGATTTGAGATTAATCCGGTAGCGCTCGATAGCATGCGGGATTAACGGCGGTTGCTGAATGTAGTCGCGTGCAATCGGTTCTTCATCCTTGTTATATTTCTTCACCGGTGGCGCAGTAGTACCCTGATCAAGATCTGTTGGGCCCCTTAATGAAGATACCTCTTCGGCAATCGAGTACGTGCTACCGCCGGTTATAACTAACATAATAACGACTAGTGATAATTTTTTAATCATCATGAGATCTCTACTCCTGAAGAATGACTGCTATGGTTGGCATCGGCGCTGCCGATAGAATTCTGGTTGTTAAAGCGTAAACCAAAGTGGAAAACATTGGGTGCACAGACATCGATACAGCGCCCGCAATTGGTACAGTTGGCGGAATCGATAACCGGGCCGATACCCTTGTCGGCGCCTTTTAAAGCGGGTCGAATGACTTGTTGCTCCGGGCACACCAAGTAGCAATCCATGCAATCGTTGCAGGCGGAACGATTATCGGCGCGCACCCTGATCAGGCTGCGTGTACCGAGCAGGCTGTAAAACGCCCCCATTGGGCACAGGTGACTACACCAGCCTCGACGTGTGACGAGCAAATCAAATACGAAAACGGCAGATACGACTATCCATGCAAAGCCGATACCAAAGATCAATCCGCGGTGCAACATGGAAACCGGGTTGACCATTTCCCAGGCGATGCTGCCACTAACAATTGAAACCAGTAATATTGCCGCCAACAACCAGTAACGTGTCTTCCTGGAAAGACTGGAAGCCCCGCCAATCCCTAGTCGCTGGCGCAACCAGAATGCAGCATCGGTCACCAGGTTGACCGGGCATACCCAGGAACAATAGACGCGCCCACCGACAAGCAGGTAAAACACGACAACAATCACGGCGCCAGTAATAGCCGCGGTTTCGGGCCAGTGCCCCGCGGCAATCGCCTGTAACAATACAAATGGGTCACTCAGTGGTAGCGTTCCCAGGGTCAGACTCGAACTAAGGTTGCCGGTGACAATCCACCAGCCAAACCAGGGGCCAGCCAGAAATAGCATTAAAATAAACAACTGGCTGAAGCGACGACTGATCAACCACTGGTGGGCTCGAAACCAGCCTTTGCTGATGATAGCCTCGCGTCCTGGTTTGCCCTGGCTTTTCATTGCGCCTGCTCCAGTCCCTGGTTCAGTGTCTTTAATGGATCGCTGGCAAACGGTGTAACGGCGTTGGTTTCTTCTTCAAAAATCAAGCCCTCTTTGTCGAAATCATAACTTTGACCACTGGGCAGGTTGTAGCGATGTTCACGATCGGGTGCAACCAGGCTGGAGCCACGTTCATTTTTTTCTTCCCAGCCATAGCGATAATGCTCACCGGGTTTACCGCGCGCAAGTTCGAGTGGAAACACTTTAATCGCTGCTTCTTTAAGCACGCAGGCGTGTTCGCATTTGCCGCAACCGGTACAATGGTCGGCGTTAACGGTCGGTATAAACAGTGCGTGTTTGCCGCTGCGTAAATTGGGCCGATGTTCGAGCGTGATCGCCTCGTCGATGGCCGGACAGACTCGATAACAGACATCACAGCGTAAACCCTGAAAATTCAGGCAATTTTCATGATCGATCAGTACCGCCAGCCCCATCCTCGCCTCGTCGATATCGACGAGTGACTTATCGAGCGCACCGGAAGGACAGGCGGCCACGCAGGGAATGTCGTCACACATTTCACAGGGAACATCACGCGCGGTGAAATAGGGTGTGCCGACGCTGACATCGTCTCCGGCCTTTGCCAGGTCGAGTGTATCGAATGGGCAGTCGCGCACACATAAACCGCAGCGCAGGCAGGAACTGAGGAAGTCATCTTCTTCCAGCGCACCCGGCGGACGCAGCGCTTCGGCGGGTAAGGAATGCGACTGCCGCGAATAAATTCCAAGGCCGAGTGCAAACAAGGTAACAATTCCGAGCGTTCTACCGCTGTCCTTTAAAAACTGACGTCGGCCAGGAGACCCAGAGGCTCCAGAGTTAGGTTTTGGTCGGGTTGAAGTCATGACTTAAACTGTTCTAAAGCTCAGATCTTGACGACCTTTACCGCGCACTTTTTGTAATCGGTTTCCTTCGATAACGGATCAGTCGCATCCAGGGTCACCTTGTTGATCAACCGACTGGCATCGAACCAGGGTACGAAGATCAATCCCCTGGGTACCCGATTACGTCCACGGGTTTCAACTCGCGCTTCCATTTCACCGCGACGACTAACCACTTTCGCCGCCAGGCCCCTGCGTAATCCGCGCTCCTTGGCGTCATCGGGGTGCATGAAGATAACCGCATCGGGGAATGCGCGGTAGAGTTCCGGCACACGTCGTGTCATCGAGCCCGAATGCCAGTGCTCCAAAACGCGACCCGTACTTAACCAGAGATCATACTCATCGTCGGGACTCTCGGCCGCGGGCTCATAAGGCGCGGTAATAATATTAGCCTTGCCATCAGCTTTGCCATAGAAGCGGACTTCTTCACCGGCCTTGACATAGGGATCGTAACCTTCGCGATAACGCCAGAGTGTTTCCTTGCCGTCGATCACCGGCCAGCGCAATCCGCGGGTTTCATGATAGACATCA
>QNFD01000382.1 GCA_003645435.1 Gammaproteobacteria bacterium
CGGACCATTCTGCAGTGATCCCGCGACCACTGGAGTACGGCGGCGATATCCCCGCAACCATCACCGATTGCGGAAACTTTCGGCTATTGATCGGTTTATGTCATCGGCCGGTAACCGGGCCGAATTTGAGCCATATTCAATTTGAGCATTTTGCATAGGGACAGGCTGGAATGGAGCTAAGTTAAGCTGGTCATCCCCGCGCAAGCGGGGCGGTCCGACGTATCGGTCTTGCAACGGTGCCGCCTTTGCAAGATCCCGGTTCGTAGGCCGGGATGACCCGCTAAGTTTGTTAACTTAGCTCCATTCGTGTGTGCCCCATTGCATCATTCAAATTTAACGGATGCTCATATTCAGCGATCATGCCGAATTATACTCAACCAAATGGGTGACAATTAATGCTTCCAACCTTATATTCAACTTTATGGTTGAATATATCGATAACGAAAAACTTTCGCGCCTGCTGAAAGCCGTCAGCGACACCACGCGCCGCGCACTGCTCACCCAGCTGTGCCAGCAGGGCGCCAGCCGCGTTACCGATCTCGCTGATCACTACGCCATGTCGCTTAACGCGATTTCCAAACACATCAAGGTGCTCGAAAATGCCGGGCTGGTAAAACGTACCACTATCGGCAGAACCCACCTGATAGAAGCAAATCTGGAGCAGGTCGACCTGATGTCGAACTGGTTCGCTTCACTGCAATCCATCTGGGCATTAAGCCTGGAGAAACTCGAAAATGTACTCAAAGAAGGAGAAGAAGAATGACCGACCTGACCGTCAACATAACAAGAACTATTCATGCACCGATCGAGCAGGTATTCGATGCGTGGCTGAATCCAGAACTGCTGACCCGGTTTATCCTGCCGGCACCCGGCATGCCTCAACCCGAGGTTGAAAACGACCCGCGTGAGAACGGGCGCTTTACCATTATCATGCACGTGGGTGACGATCACGTACCGCATACCGGTAGTTATCTCGAACTGGACCGCCCGCGCCGCCTCGTGTTCAGCTGGGAATCGCCGTACTCGACCGACGACAGCACGGTGACTCTCGACTTCGCTGAAATCGATTCGACGACAACCCGTGTAGAACTGACCCATGTGAAATTCCTGCACGAGGAGGCACGTTCGAATCACGAGGGAGGCTGGGGCAATATACTGGATCGGTTGAACGAGTTGCTCTAACTCCCAATGTAAATCGCCACGGCGCCGACCGATAATCGCCTCCCTGTAGAACTTAACAGCAGGTCGATCACCAATGCATCGACAGGCGCAAATTAACAATTAAAACCATTTGTGCTAGCTTGTTGGGAAGCATTTCCCTTGGTTGCGTTTCCAGTCAGGAGTTTTACGAATTCCATGAGTAATTATCGAGTCAGCATCAAGAGCGTTACCAACCTTACCGTCGACATTCGTCGCAAGATGCTGACGCTCTATTTAAATCACTACGAGGGTTGCTCGGAGGCGCAAATGCTGGCAGATCTGTCCGACAAACGCGAAGCGTTGATTTTGTATTTCGGCTCAGAGATTGTTGGTTTCACCACGATTCAGGTTTATGAACATGAATGGCTAAACCAGCCGATTAGAATCGTGTACTCGGGTGATACCATCGTCGATCGCGCGCACTGGGGACAACAGTTACTGGCAAACCAGTGGATTTCCCACATTTCACAGATAAAATTTGAACGCCCCGATCTACCACTCTACTGGTTTGTTATCGTAAAAGGGCACCGAACCTTCAAATTTCTGCCCGCCTTTGGAAAATCGTTTTATCCGCATTGGTCTATCGATCGATCAGATCTGAAGCCATTAGCCGATCAGTTGGCCAGGGACAAGTTTGGCCATTGGTATAATTGCAATACTGGTGTGGTCGAGTATGATCGATCGCGGGGGCACCTCAAAAAAGAAATCGCTTTTCCCTCGAAGGAAGATTTAGACAAGGAATCGGTGCGTTTCTTTCTGGCCAGGAATCCTGACTATTTGAAGGGGCATGAACTCGCCTGTATCTGCGAACTTGAAGAAAGCAACATGAAAGCGTTTACCAAACGAATTTACCGAAAGGCCTGTAGTGCTCACGCCCTGGCAGCAACTGGCTGATCTCAGCGGCCCTGCCTCACCCACAATCGACCTGGCGCCAGGCCAGCAGAAATGGCTATTGGAATGCCTGAGTCGAAACCAGTCATCGGTTTATGGTAGCGCGCATCATTTTTCACGTATCTCCACTATCGCCGACTTTCAAAGACAGGTGCCGATTGTTTCCTACGAGGATATCCAGCCCTACATTGACGACATGGAAAGAGGCAGGCAGGATTGTCTTTTTAGCGGTAGCCCCGTTGCATTCGAACGAACCAGTGGCACGCACAGCGGTCAGAAGTTGGTTCCCTACTCAGCGCACAGCCTGAGCGACTTCCGTCGCGCAATTCTGCCCTGGCTCAGCGGACTCGCAAGGCATTACAAGATTGAAACGGGGTATGCATACTGGGCGATCAGCCCGGCGACACGTCAACCCGAAATAACGAGTGCAGGTGTTCCGATTGGACTGCCCGATGCAGCATACCTGGGAGATGAAATGCTCCCATTCTTTCGAGATGTGTCTGCGGTTCCAGCCTGGGCAGGAACCATCGAGGCTGTTAGCGACTGGCAGCTGGCGACGCTGTACTACCTGATCTGCAGCAGGGAACTCGTCGTAATTTCGGTGTGGAGCCCGACCTTTTTAATCGCCCTGACAGACGCGCTTGTTTCGAGGGAAAATGAAATCGAAACCATTCTTTCAAATGGGCTTGAAATATGTGGTCAGAGCTTAGCCGCCAATCGTTCAGCTCTTGAACGGTACCAGGATTTCGTCGCACATTATAATGTCAGAATCCTGTGGCCAGATCTCAAGCTGATCAGTTGCTGGGCCGACGCTTCTTCAAAGCCTTTCACGGAGCAGATACGGCAATTATTTAGCGGCGTGCCAATTCAATCAAAGGGTTTGCTCATGACCGAAGGCGTGGTTACCACACCCGACAACCTGGGCAATACGGTACTTGCCGTCAATAGTGGGTTCTATGAATTCATCGATCAGAATCAGAAGCTGAAACTGGCGCAGGAATTGCAGGCCGGTGAAGAATACGAACTCATCATGACGACGTCCGGTGGGCTCTATCGCTATAAAACTGGCGACCTGGTTTGCTGTGAAGGTTACGCTGGCGACCTTCCAGTATTGCGCTTTATCGGACGCAAGGCGTCAACCGACCTGGTCGGAGAAAAAATCACCGAGGCGTTTGCAAATGCCTGTCTCGACGATATATCCGGATTCAGGATGCTGTTGCCGATAGCAGAAAAAGCGCCAGGCTATGTTTTGGTACTGGATAAGCAGCCGGATACA
>QNFD01000383.1 GCA_003645435.1 Gammaproteobacteria bacterium
ATCGCCGAAGGTGTTCCGGGCACCGCGATGAGTGGCTGGAAATCCCGATTGTCCGCGGCGCAGGTTCTCGCGTTAGCCGAGTTTATCCAAAGCAACTTCATGCTGGCCTCCCAGCTAAAACCCACTTCGCCGGGGGCTAAAATCTATGCTGATTATTGCTCGGTTTGCCATGGTGAAAGCGGTCGCGGCGCGATGTGGTCAAGGAACGGTCTGTCACCGCCGCCAATAGCTTTTACCGATGAATCGAAGCAGCTATCATTATCGCGCGACCACATGATCGATGCGGTCAGTTACGGGCGCCCCGAAACCGCGATGACCGGATGGAAAAGCCGCTTGAGCGACGAACAGATTGCAATGGTAGTGGATTATGTGATTGGCTCGTTCATGCCCCTGCTGGTGGCTAGCCTCGAACCTCAAAACCCCGACCATACGGATACTCCCGACGCGCATGCGGAGCATAACCACACGCATTCGAACATGCACCAGCCATTTCCCGGTGATTTGACCGGTGACTTAAAGCGAGGAGCATTGCTCTATGAATTTAATTGCTCTACATGCCATGGCGAGACAGGCGACGGCCGCGGCCCCAGGGCTTATTTCATCAACCCCAAGCCACGCAATTTTCTGCACACCAAATCGCGTGCAAGCCTGGACCGACCCGCCCTGTTTCAGGCGGTTAGCAAAGGCAAGTTGCGAAGCGAAATGCCCGCCTGGGAGAAAGTATTCGACGAGCAGCAGATTGCCGATGTCAGTGAATACGTATACAGGACGTTTATTAATCCATGACGGGAAGTAGTAAGCAATTGATTTATAAGTATTTATTACTATTATTCTGTTTCTGCCCAGGCACGGCTGCCAGCGCCGGCCAGGCGCCGATTACGGTCGAATTGCTTGAGCAGGGGCGCACCATCTACAATTACCGCTGTTACTTTTGCCATGGTTATTCCGGCGATGCAAAGACGTTAACGAGTACTTACCTGACGCCGCCGCCACGGGATTTCACCCGTACCAGGCCCGAAGATCTGTCGCCTGAAACCATGATTGAAGTAGTCACCGCAGGCAAACCCGGCACCGCGATGCACGGCTTTTCACGCCTGTTAAGTCGCCACCAAATCGCCGCGGTAGTTGCATTTGTGCGCGACGAGTTCATCGATAACCAGCGTATCAATACGCGTTATCATACGCTCGAGAACGGCTGGCCAGACCATGACCGCTATAGCCCCGCATTCCCATTTGCAACCGGTTCGATTCCGCTGGACACGGACTGGGCGCAATTAACGCCACGACAATCCCGCGGCAAGCGCCTGTTTTTAACCAGTTGCATCAGCTGTCATGATCGCGCCACGGTCAAGGATGAAGGTCAAATCTGGAGTAAACAGTCTATTTCCTACCCGAGAAATAATTACTCCCACACCATCATCGACGCGGTTTCGTCGGCCAGTATTTATGCTCGGCACGATATATCGCCGATTGTGGAACACCTCTCCGCGGAGGCCGTCAAAGGGGAGCAACTGTGGCGGCAAAACTGTGCCTTTTGCCATGCGGGCGATGGCACCGGCGAAAACTGGATTGGCAGTTTTCTCGAACCGAAGCCGAGAGACCTGACTGAAGCATCGTTTATGCGCGCAATGACGCGTGCATTACTGTTGCGCCGTATCAGGGTTGGTATAAGCGGTACTTCCATGCCGGCCTGGAAAGATGTCCTCAGCGACAATCAGATTCACCAGATAATAAGTTATATCGATGAAGCGTTTCATCCAGTAAGACAACAATAAATTCTCATTTGTTGGAATAACTGCTGTATATTCTCATTGTTGGGAGGCTTATTGTTATTCTATGCGGGCATTACGCCCGTAAAACCGGGTGATTACACTGACTATTTTTAACTATGATCGCAACGCAACGCTTTTGTAAAGGAAAATGCCTGTTTTTTATCAAACCAAACCATGATTGGCACATGAATTGCTTTATTAGAATATGCAGGTAAATAGTAAATATCATCGCATATTTCAAGCGCATAACTTTCGGCAGATATCCCTGATGTTGCTCATCGGGGTATTGGTCCAGAACTTATCCGGCTGCGCCGAGAAAAAACAGGGCTACCCAAAAGCCGGGGATGCTTTTCCACTGACCGCCTTAAACCAGATAAAAATTCTTGGCAATAAGGCGCCCGAATTGAATAATAAAACGCTGTTGATCAATTTCTGGGCGACCTGGTGCACGCCCTGTCGAAAGGAAATGCCCCACTTACAAAAGTTGAGCGAAGCGCTGGATCAAGATAAATTCGCAGTCATAGGCATATCTGTCGACGACGACGCTAATCTGGTAAAAGAATTTTTGTTGCAGTACAAAATTCGATTTATCAACTTTCAGGATGAAAATCTTGAGATTGCTTCGCGCCTGCTGGGTATCCAGGCTTTCCCTGAAACTTTTATCGTTGCACCCAGCGGGGTCATCATCAAACGTATAAGCGGTGAACAGATCTGGGACGTAAAATTCCTCAAAACCCATCTAGAAAACACCCACCAGGTAGAAGCATATTCGACCACCGCCGGTGCTTTAGGATAATTCAGTATGAATATCGCCGAAAACGTGGGAATTGAAGAAACTGCGCTGATAGAGGACGGGTCCGACGACGACCAGTCGCGTCAACCTACGCCATTTACCAGATCGCTGCGATCGAAGGTCTATATATTTATCGTGCTGGTTCTGGTGTACATGGTATCCATATCTGTCTTCTTCTTCAGCCAGCGTGATCAACCGCTGCAGCAACTCGAGCAGTATCAAAAAATACAAAAAACCGATGCGGCGTTGGCCCAGGCGGACCTGGTTTCATTTCACGTAGTTACCGTCTTGTTTGCAGAGGTCACGCCAGCAGAACTCGGTCAGGTTGCGTCTTATTTTTCGACCCTGAAACAGCACTACCAAAACCTGCGACTACTTTTCCCCAAACAGAAAGAGACATTTCGGCAACTCGAGCAATCGATTCCGCAAGCGTCGCAACAGCCCGACGAGGTCTATTTACAAAAAGTTCATCTTCACCTGGCAAAGTCAAAGAACGAACTGGAAAAACTGAAAATCGCCAATCAGGTTCGCATGTCACGCTTGCTGGAAACCTATCGTCAGTATGACGATAGCCTGGTTATCCAGTCTCTGGTGCTTGGCGCACTTGGGTTGGCAATTATCAGCATCATCACTATCGTCTTTTTCAATCGATTGAAATCAGACTTGTTGAGGCTACAGGTACGTGCTGCTGAAATCGAAAATGGCTATCGCTGGGAGCCTCTTCCAATTACCCGACATGATGAAGTGGGCCAGTTGACCGACGGTATTAACTACATGTCGCAGGCCCTTGCGCAAAG
>QNFD01000384.1 GCA_003645435.1 Gammaproteobacteria bacterium
GGCAATGGTTAAATCGCCCAATCCCCGGCATGCCAGGCATGGGGGTGCCGAGTAAAATACTGCTAATAACACGCCAGCAAAACCCATCAGCAGAATTACCGGTCCGCTCAAATAGGCGATTAACAACCCGATGAAAATCCCGTTAATCAATAAGACAAGGCCAAAATTGAGAATTTGTTGTTCGCTAAACACACCATTTTGAATGAATCGACTACCACCCGAAAACGGATAAACACGTTGATCATTCGCCGCATCGGTACCATTTTTTGAATCGAAATAATCGTTTAATACATTCGCAGCCGAATGCATAAACGCTATACCAAGAAGCGTCAGCAGCGCCAACGAATAATCCAGCGAACCAAAGATTCCGCGCACGTAAGCGAGCGCGGTCAGCACGGGCAGAATCGAAGCCGAGAGAAATGCCGGTCTTATTGCATTGAAGTAAGTCCGCAGTAAATTACCTGCAGTTTGGCAATGGTAAATCTCGGTCGAAGGTTCACTCATATTTCCTGATACCGTTTGATCGCCTGGCCAGATAGTTTTGCATAAATCTCACCCAGGGCTAACTTATATCGGCCAGGTTATTCAAGGGAATTACATGGCGTGCAGGCGCTTGCGCTGCGGGTCGACGCCAATTCGAGTCATGTCGCGGGTGACGAGATAGTCGATTGCAGCCAGTGCATCGAGCCCGCGAACCTGGATTTTCGTCAATGCCGAGGTGTCCCACATTGTCGCCGGGTTAATACTTACCAATTACGTTAAGCGAAACTATCAGGTAGTTGTGATTTCCTGTTGTCGATGTATTCGCCAAGCGCTTCATCGACAGCTGGATCGAGCGCCGGTGGCACATACTCATCGAGCATTTTTTTCCATAGATGATTGGCTCTGGTGGTCGCGTCCAGACTTCCAGCCTCCTTCCATTGTTCGAAAGAGTCTGAATTGGCGATAGTAGAAACATGGAATGCATCCTGATAACGTGACATCGTATGCTGACATCCCAGGTAATGTTCGCCAGGCCCCACTTCCTTGAATGCTTCCAGTGCGCACTCATCTTTGTTTACCGTAATGCCGCCCAGCATGCGTTCCATCATCGAAAGATTGTCGGCATCCATGACGAATTTCTCGAAGCTGGTGCAGAGTCCGCCCTCAAAGGAACCGGCCGCGTGAATCACAAAATTTGCTCCAGCTAAAATGGTGGAATAGATGAACGTCGAAGCTTCCTGCATTGCTTGAGCATCGAGAATCTTTGAGGTTGAAAATGAACCACCTGCTCGCCAGGGTACACCCAGGCGTCGCATCAACTGACCGAATGCAATCAGCGCCAGGTTCGGTTCCGGCCCTCGCGAGGGTGCGCCTGAGCGCATGTTTATAGCGGTCGAGAGGAAACCGGCCATTACCGGTGTTCCCGGATTGATGAGTTGCGTCAAAGCGACACCCGCCATGGTTTCAGCCAGACCCTGAACCAGGTTAGCCGCAATCGTTGTCGGCCCGGTTGCGCCTGCGATAATGAATGGAGTTACGGTGACCGCCTGGCCTGCACGGGCGTATATTTTCAAAGCGGCCAGCATCGAGTCATCCAGCACTAACGGCGAATTAACATTGACAAGGCTTGCGAGGCAACAATTGTTATCGACAAAATCTGCGCCAAATAGAATCCGCGCTATTTCGACCGAATCTGCCGCGCGTTCTCCGGAGGTTGCAGCGCCCATGAATGCCTTGTCGGAATATTTGATGTGACTGTACAGAGTGTCGAGATGACGTTTCGAAACCGGTATGTCGGTGGGTTCACAAATAATACCACCGGAGTGATGGAGGCTATCGCTCATATAGGCGAGTTTGATCAAGATCTGGAGATCTTCCAGGGTGCCATATCGTCGTTCAAAATCGAGACTACATACAAACGGAGGACCATAGGTAGGGGCAAAGACGGTATTTTTCCCGCCGATTTTAACGGATCTTGCCGGATTGCGGGCATGCTGGATAAATTCGGCAGGCGCATGGGTCTGGATAATGCTACGCAAAAGGCCTTCGTCAAAACGAACTCGCTCACCGTCAACTGTAGCGCCGGCATCGGCCAGTATTTTCAAAACTTCCGTATCACCCCGAAAATCTATACCGACCTCTTTCAGCAACCTGTCGGCTTCCCTTTCTATCATTGCTAAACCGTCGTCGTCGAGAATATCGAGGCAGGGTATGGCTCGCGTTACATACGGCCTGACCCTACTGGCTGCTACGGGCCTTGCACGACCAACCTTTGAAGCTGTTCGTCTTCGACGTGAAATGACTTTGGACATGCTGGATTCACTCCAAATATTGTTTGCTGGATACAGACATGTCGAAAAAACACCGCGATTCTATCGGTAGTTTAAAGATTATGTCATCACCAGACATGGAAATTTATGTGGGAGGTGCTCCCATTTTTATTCCGGCTGCGGACTGCCGGTCATCTCATCGGCACGCAGCGCGCGGTTGTTGCCGCGTAGCATCACCAACAGGGTACAGCCGTTCGGCGTTCGTGAACTGTGCTTTGAGCCCGGTAACAATCGCACGAAATCTCCGCTGCGGTAGCAACTGCCATCGCAGTCGAGCAACTCCCCGTCGAGCACCAGGAATTCCTCGAACCCGGTGTGTTCGTGCGGGTTCGACTGTGCGCCGGCTTCCATGCGCAACAGAAAGCATTCGAAGGCGCCGTTTAGCAACTCCCCGCTCATCGGGATCCATGACATGCCTGCGACCGGCTCACCGTAGCGATCGTAGGGCCTGAACTGATCGCTCGCGGTGCTGACGATCTGGCGTAGTTTTTGATCAAGCATGGACTCGAGGCTCCTTCTGCGGGCTAGACGTGCTTCTTGTCGATTTTGAACAGGCGCACAATGATGCCTGTGTACAGGAACCAGATCATAAAGGAAACCACCTATGAAAAAAGCGCTTGCAGGGCTTTTTTTATCGTCGTGTTCGTGCCGAATAAGAAAAAGGTGAGCCCTTTCGAACCCACCTTAAAAAGTACTACCTGAGAGAGGAGTAGTGTCAGTCTTCGGTTTGTAGATAGGCTTCCAGTGAATCATCGAGCGCATCGCGCCAGGGCGTATGATGATCCGGCGCCATGGTTCCGGTCAGCGCCGATTTGTGGCCATGGTTGCGGAAAGTCATGATGTTTTCCTTCTTGTATTTCTTCCACTGGAAGAAGGCTTCATTGGAGCCGGCACAATCGAAAGGCGGGTAGTCGGTCAGCGCCATCAGGTCCATGGTGTACTTGCCCTGGAATTCGATACAGGCGTAATCGTCGGGCAGGTTGTCCTCTTCATCCCGTCGCTTGTCGATATCGGCGTGCATCTCGGCCTGCGACGGTACATCGA
>QNFD01000385.1 GCA_003645435.1 Gammaproteobacteria bacterium
TAGCACCGGTCGCGCGTTTGACATACTCGCCGTAAGCATCGGCGTCTATTACGTTAACATGGGCAATCCAGTATGCGGCCATTTGGGTCTCCTTGAGATTATTTGGTAGGGTTATATTCGGTAGGGTTAATTGAATCAGAAACAGATTAAAAAAGATATCGACAGCATAGCTCGTATCGATGCCGATGTTGAAACCGCGTTGCAAACTATTGGCTACCCAAAACCGCGAATCCGCCCGCAGGGTTTTGAGACCCTGTTGTCAACCATTGTCGGTCAACAGATTTCAACCGGGGCGGCGGCAGCGGTAATGGGTCGAGTGCGTGAACTGTTGCCCCGCATACAGGCAAGCGAGTTGCAAAAGCTTTCAACCGATGACCTGCGTGCGGCAGGATTATCCGGACGCAAGGTCGAATACGCATTTGGGCTGGCGCATGCGATTCTCGATGGAAGCCTGGATACAGCGGCATTAATTTCACTGGATGATGAGCAGGCGATTCGGGCAATCACGGCCTTACGCGGCTTCGGCGACTGGAGCGCAGAAATTTACCTTATGTTTTCACTACAACGAAAGGATATTTTCCCGGCGAATGACCTCGCTCTGCAGGTTGCGTTGCAGCGCTTAAAAGGGCTGGAGCAGCGTCCCGGCGAAAAACAGGCGCGTGCGCTAATCGAACACTGGTCACCCTGGCGCAGCGCGGGCAGTCTTTTCTTATGGCATTACTATCGTGGAGCGCCGACCTGACCTTTACCGGAGTCGGGTGCTTTTTGTTGACAAATCCCAACTTGTTAAATTGATTTGCAGTTCATAGTATTAGCACCGAAATCTTTGCTAATACCGTATTTTTCATTAATCGAATCTGGGTGAGAAAATAATGAACGAGTTGATCGACCTGGAGCAATATCCGCTGCATGAGCCGGACTCGGCTGCCTGCAAAACCTTGATTGGAAATTGTATCGCGGATCTTGATCGTAAGGGCATGTTTACCCTGCCGGGATTCGTCCTCTCTTCGGCGCTAACCGGTATTCTCGACAAGCTGTTACCGCAGTTCACCAACGAGGCTTTTACGCACGAGCGAGAGCATAATATTTATTTTAGTGATGAACCGATCGACATTGAACCCGGGCATCCGGCGCTGGCGCTGCAAAAAACAATCAACCATACGCTCTGTGCCGATCAGTTGGCAGACAATGCGATCAGACGAATCTACGAATGGCCGGCATTGACGAATTTTCTGGCGCGCGTGGTGAAAAAAAATGCGCTATTCGTGATGGACGATCCGCTCGCAAGATTCAATGTAATGGCTTATTACGAAAACGAAGGATTGAACTGGCATTTCGATCGTTCCGAATTTACCACGACGCTATTACTACAGGCACCGCTTGCCGGGGCTGAGTTTCAATATCGCCCGAATCTTCGCAGTGATGGCGACCCGAACTATGATGGTGTTGCGAAACTATTGCAAAATCAGGATCCGGCGGTGGAGACGATTTCACTGAATGCCGGTGATTTGAATGTATTTAAAGGTAAGAATACAGCGCACAAAATTAAACCGGTAAAAGGCGACCGACCACGTATCATCGGTGTTTTTACCTACTATGAGGCGCCCGGCAGATGGTTTACACCAGAGGAACAGCAGGGGTTTTATGGGCGTGTGGTTCCAGGCCGGGTCTGAATTACATCGCCAAACGATAGCTAGTCGAATCTATCTTTCAGCCAGTTTGGTCTTTAGCGGTCGTGATGTTAATCGGTTAAAACGCCAGCACAACAGACTGGCTGTAACCGACAGTCCGAGGGCCAGGCCCCACCATAATCCTGTACCCCCAAGTTCATAGTGAAATGCGAGCAGGGAGCCACCGCCGATACCGAGTACCCAGTAACCAAAACCAGCTATCCACAGGGGTGCAAGATTGTCCTTAATCCCCCGTAACGCACGCGCCGCAATTGCCTGCAAACCATCGAATACCTGGAAGATTACAGCGATCATGAGGAAACCGGTCGCCAGTTCCGATACTTCGGCATATCCCGGATCGGCCGGGTGAATGAATATTCGAACGATTTGATCGGTAAACCCGAGCGGCACTACAATCAGGGCAATTAGTATTCCAACGCCCAGGGTCATGCCTATGTGGCCTGCTCGGCGTACATCGAGAATTTCATTTCGCCCAACCGCGTAGGCTACGCGTACCATCGTAGCCTCGGCCATGCCGAGGGCGATTACGAAAGGAATCCCAGCCCATGCTCCGACCACTTCGTAGGCGGCGAGTGTTTTGGCGCCGATAAAACCTGAAAGAATCGCTACCGCGGCGAACAGACCCGCCTCGAGAAAAGTGAGTCCCGCGACTGGAATACCGAGTCGCATGATTTCGCGGCAGGTTGGTAAATGCAGACGCCAGCCGGACTGAAAAATCCCGTAACCACGTAGATAGGGTTTGCGGTAAATAAAGATGGTCAGGCTAATAAACATGAACCAGGTGACCAGGGAAGTCGCGAGCCCGGCACCAAACAAACCCATGGCGGCCAGTCCGAAGCCGCCGTACACAAACCATACGGTCAGCAGATAGTTCAGCAACACGGCTACAACGGTGATGACCATGATCGCCGCCGGTTGGGCCAGGGCGGCAACAAAGTTCCTGAAAACTGCAAACCAGAGTACCGGTAACACCATCGCACTGAGGCTTCGTAAATAAGGAATGGTAAGTTCGATGACAACCGGATCCTGACCCGTTGCACTCAACATCAGGTCCAGATTCCAGATAAATACCATCGCCGGTATTCCCAGCAGGGTGGCGACGATCATTCCCTGGCGGACAGATTGACCCACCTCCGGCTTGTTTCCGGCGCCTTCGGCCTGTGCCGCGAGCACACCGATTACAGAAAGTAGCCCCATCAGTACCACCAGAATCTCGAAGGAAAGGTCGCCGGCAATGCCGACTGCGGCGAGTTGATGGTATCCGAGCTTGCCGACTACCATCTTGGTAGTGATAAACATCGCGAATTCCGCCAGGTATGCAGCCGATAGCGGTAAAGCTATTTTCAGGAATTGTCGAATTTCAGTATTTAGAGCTGGCAAGGTAGTTCTCAGGACTACATAAGATCGGCCGCCATTCTACTTGAAAACGATTGCAACAATAGTGGAATTACTTCCCCGGTGTGGCAGGAATTAAATTAAATTTGAGTCATAGCTTAAATTAATTTGCTTCCATCCCCTTTACATTAACTATTTAATGGGTATTCACAAACTCGGAGTCGAGTTGACTTTAATGTCCTTAAACTTACAATGGGCGAAAACCTCCCGGGTTTTTTTAAGTGGTGCACGGGTTGCCGAAGCCTTGTATCACCA
>QNFD01000386.1 GCA_003645435.1 Gammaproteobacteria bacterium
GGTTTCAATCGCGTGTTGCAAATTGGCATCCTTACGCACATAGGCCGGATCCTTACCGCCGAGTTCGAGGCCAACGCCGATAAAGCGCCCTACCGCGGCGCGTTCGACCATTTCACCGCCCGGTACCGATCCGGTAAAGGCGACGAAATCGATCTCGGACGACTGGATCACTTTTTCAGTATCGCTATGGGTCAGGTGCAGGTATTGAAATACACCCTCCGGTAAACCCGCTTCGTCGAATGCCTGCTGCAACCGTTCCGCGCAGAGCTGTGTTTGCGCCGAATGCTTGAGTAGCACCGCATTACCGGCTAATAGCGCGGGCATGATCGCGTTTACCGAGGTCAGGTATGGAAAATTCCACGGCGCGACCACGAATACGACACCGAGCGGTTCGCGTTTGATATAACGCGTGAAACCGTCTTTGGCATCGGGTTTGATATCGGCAAGCGCGATATCCACGATCTCGATCATATGGCGCGCACGTTCTTCGAAGCCGGCGACTTCGCCGGGCGCCTGCGAAATGGGTCGACCCATTTGCCAGCTCAGTTCCTCGGCTATTTCTGACTTGTGCGAGACGAAGGCATCGACCGCCTTGCCGCAAAGCGCCTGGCGTTCGCCGATGGGCGTATTTTTCCAGCGCTTTTGCGCGGCCACGGCTTTGGTTAACGCCGCCTGAATTTCTGCCGAACTGGCGGTCTCGCGTTCGACATAAACGCTGCCGTCAGCCGGTGATATACATTTGATGGTTGCCATTTTATTCTGACCTTTGAAAATACAATTTAATTTATTCGTTATCCCGGCCAACGAGCCGAGATCCATTAAAACGTAAATAACGTCAATATTCGGGGCTCCGTCATTAATGGATCCCGGCTCGTTGGCCGGGATGACGTTTAGCTCGGAGGCCGGGATGACGGTTGCTGAATAACCCGCGCAGTTTACACCCAGACTATGCCTGCGGAAAATCTCTTTTTGAAAATATGCTTGAACTCAGGCGCGTTCGAATCCGCGCGCCACTTCCCAGTCGGTAACACGTCGGTCGTACTCGGATTGCTCGTGTTCGGCGGCGTGTACATAGTGATCGACCACATCGTCGCCAAAGGCGGCACGCAACATGCTTGATCCATTCAATGCGGTGGCGGCATCACGAAGATTTTTGGGGATCTCGCGTTCTGATTCACCCGTGTAGGCATTACCTTCAAAGGCGTCTTCCAGTTCCATTTTATTTTCGATACCGTCGAGACCGGCAGCAAGTAAAGCAGCGGCAGCGAGATGCGCATTCAGATCACCGCCGCCGACACGACACTCGACTCGAATCGCCTTGCTGTTTGCTCCGCAAAGCCGATATCCGGCAGTGCGATTGTCGAGGCTCCAGATCGCATTCGTCGGCGCGAAAGTGCCCTCGGCAAAGCGCTTGTAGGAATTGATATAGGGCGCAAGGAAATAGGTAATTTCGCCGGCATGACTGAGCAATCCAGCCAGGTAGTGACGCATGGTTGCCGACATGCCGTGCGGCGCATCCGGATCATAAAACAGCGAATGCTTGCCATCGGCGCTCCACAGTGACTGATGCACATGCGAGGAGTTACCCGCATGGTCGTATGACCACTTGGCCATAAAGGTTAACGCCCTGCCCTTGCTCCAGGCAATTTCCTTACAGGCATTCTTGATTATTGCGTGATGATCGGCCGTGGTCAGTGCATTATCGTACAGTACATTGATTTCTTCCTGACCCGAGCTGGCCTCGCCCTTGGAGCATTCGACCGTCATACCGGCGCCCTGCAATCCATTACGAATCGCGCGCATTACGTCTTCTTCCTTGGTGGTCTGGAATATATGGTAATCCTCGTTGTAGGCACTGATGGTTTTCAGGTCGCGATAACCCTTTTCCTGCGAAGATTCATAACTGTCTTCAAACAGGAAGAACTCCAGTTCGGTGGCCATCATCGCTTTCATGCCGAGGGCATCGATCCGCGCCACCTGTTTCTTCAAAATCGCCCGCGGTGAATGGGGCACATCTTCATGGTTGTGGTGATCGAGTACATCGCACAACACCATCGCGGTACCTTCCAGCCAGGGTGTGCGGCGCAGCGTCGACAAATCCGGTTTCATCACATAGTCGCCATAACCCGCTTCCCAACTGGTGGATTTATAACCAGTGACGGTATCCATTTCCAGATCGGTCGCCAGTAAATAATTGCAGCTGTGGGTCTCCTGCCAGGCGTTATCGACAAAAAACTGTGCATGGAAACGCTTGCCCATCAATCGGCCCTGCATGTCAACCAGGCAGACGAGTACGGTATCAATGGTGCCGGTGAGCACTTCTTTTTTTAATTCTTCGAGGGTGAGCATGCCTGTCATGTGAATAACCTGTATTTGTGTTGATCCAGAAAATATCTGGTTAATTCCGAGTCTTTCAGATGGCCCTTAATAACGAGTCAGATCGTCACCCTTGAACAAAATTATTGACAGTTGATGTCATTTAGTCAAAGGTGGTTGCTTCAAAATAAACCTACAATAACAAACCATCCTGCAGATTACCAAGGTGTTTCGGCTAGAATAATTTTTAATATTTCCGCCTTAAATATGACCAGATAGAAACTCTCAGGGGTAGATTTAATAACCCTGGAGTGAAATTGCAGTTTTGCTTATTGTCAGGTTTACTTACCAGCCTAAACAAATATCTATGTAGACTAATGTCTGACAGGAGGGGATATGCCAAGTAAACGGCTCGATGGCCTAAATGCTGTAATTTCAGGTGGCGCCGCCGGGGTTGGTGGTGCTGCATCAGAAATATTTGCTGCTGAAGGCGCAAATGTTGCAATTATTGATATCCAGGAAGAGGTCGGCACTGCTCTTGCCGATAAAATATGCCAGGGCGGAGGCCACGCGTTCTTTGTCAGGGCGGATGTTTCGTCCAGCGATGAAGTAACCGCCGCCATCGCCCGGGTGAATGAACGGTTTGATAACCGCATCGACATTCTCTTCAATCACGCCGGTACAGTTATCATAAAACCGTTTCTGGAGACGACCGAACTGGAATGGGACTGGATGATGAATGTAAACGTCAAGTCCATGTACCTGATGACTCGTGCCGTACTGCCCTCTATGCTGGATCACGGAGGCGGGGCCATCGTCAACACCTCATCCATATCGGCAGTGGCGGGAACACCAATGGAAGTATTGTATTGCACCAGTAAAGGCGCATGCCACATGTTTACCCGTGCTATTGCAACCGAATATCGAGACCAGGGCATCCGTTGTAACGCGGTCTGCCCTGGTTTCATCAAGACCGCGCATGGCCTACGCGAACTCAAGGAATTGCAGAGTTTTGGCGTGGA
>QNFD01000387.1 GCA_003645435.1 Gammaproteobacteria bacterium
CTGCTGGCTCAACGATCGACCATCTACAGCGGCTGGAACCACGTCAAGGATCAATACGAACACGGCGACCTGAGCTCCAAGGGTTACGTATCGACGCAAAACAAGGTGCACAAGAAAATCGAGCGTCTCCAGGAGATGGAACCTGCGGTGGCAGACGACGACAGTGACGTCACCGAGATACTTGCGGATCTGGAGTTGTTCGCAGCATTGTCCGACCAGGACCTCGATTACCTGGGAAAGAATGCGGCCATCATCAATTTTCTGCCCGGCGATACCATAATGGGCGCCTACGAGACCGGCGATAATTTTTATATCATCATTGTCGGAAAAGCCGAGGTATGGCGTACCGACGCATTGAGTTATACACATCGTGTAGCGCAGCTCAGCGACGGAGATATCATGGGCGAATCGGTGCTACTGGCGGAGTACGAGCGTGGGAGACACGCACGCACGGCAACCATCAAGGCGAAAACACCTTGCATCCTGCTCAGGATCTCAATGCGCGCGATACTGAAAATCCTCGAAAAATATCCGGACGTCAAAGATGTGTTCCAGTCTATTCACGACGAACGCGGCGCGGATCATGCGCCAAAAATCACCGATGATTAGGATCGTAACCAGGGCGCCCTGTCCCGTTCGACGATAGGCATCGTGTATCTCTCAATTTTCACCTGCTCCATACTTGACCTCTAAATGCATACCAAAAAACTAGAAAAATCATTTATCTGGCCAGTTTTTGCTTCATTTGCACTGGCTTTTCTTTTGGGCTGCGAAGAAGCACCCTCGGGAAAACCGGGAAACGTGGCGGAAGTTGATGTCGAAAAAATTAGCGGTGATGAATCCAGCCAAGAAATACAACAATCCACCGTTGTAGATGGTCTCGAAACAGGCCAGTATTTGTTGCAGATTTCTGCCGGCAAAATCAGCCTGAATTCAGCCGGGTCCAGCCGCATCGCCATCCTCGAAGACCTGGCCCAAAGAACTGGATTTGAGCTTAGCTATACTGGTGATAGCGACGAACTTGTTCTGCTCAATCAGCCGGAGGGCGGCATGGCCGAACTGTTGGAAGCCCTGTTAGAAGGGGTGAGTTACCAGGCGGAATACACGGCGGAAGCTGGCGACAACGGCTTCAGATTATCGCGTTTGAATATCGGCTCGCCACCCATGGAATACGATTCCACGGGTGGTGATATCTATACCCAACCCACCATTGACCTGGCGGTCGTGTTTCCCGAATCTACCGGAGAAATCTTTTTAGGCCCTGATCCGGACGATGCGGACCTGGCCACGCGGCTCCAGTTTGGTTCTATTGAAGATAAAGCAGACGCAGTAAGTGAATTGACCATCGATGCGGCGGGCTTAAACGCGGCATACCAGGTTTATACCCAAACTACTTCGCCTGAAGTGAGAATTGCCGTTCTCGAGTTGATCGAATCTGAAGATAATTACCTGGCCAGGTCGATGATCGTGCTGTCGCTGCAGTCGCTAGATCCCGAGGAGGCAATGGTTGCATTATCCATAGTAGAATCCCTGGATGACTTTTCTCTGGTGGCCCAGGTAGAGGTCCTGTATAGCCACCATGATGCCGGGGTCAGGGAGCTTGCAATGGAAGTTCTGGAATCAATAACCTCCGGCTTTGGCAAACCCGATAATGTTGGCGCAACCACAGTATTTAGTGCTCCGCGTGATTCCAGTCGGATTGAGGGTGGTGGTGGTGCCGGGGATCGTTAAAAGAAATGATCGGGGTCACCGAATAGATCAAATAAATGCAGCAACCGACAATCTGTGCGCAAACCTGACAGAGGCTACTTGTGACGTAATCCTGTAAAAAACTTGCGACCTGCCAAATAATGTCTTTCGTCGCTAACCCCTGGCGTAAACAAAGGCGGAACTCGTTAGCAATAACGAGCCCCACCTGTCTTTACAATCAATTTATTCTTAAAACCGATTATCTGGTCTAGGGAGCAAACCGTCTTACCTCCACGTTGTCAAAATCTGCATCGATAGAACCGCTTAACGGACCAGTTGTACAATTTTCGACGTCAGTTCGGGTTTCAATAACATGCCACGTCCAATCGGCATCCACATCGTCGCCAAAAGCCGGGAGCCCATGCTCACCAGCGTTCACAATTCTGACCTTATTACCGTAAGAGAATACAAGTTCATGGTTTGCCCTGTCATAGCCGATACACAAGGCTTTTTTGTTGGAGCTTCCCTTGGTGGTGCCAAAAAACAGGTCCGGGTCGTCGACTTCGTCGTAAGTACTCCATGCGTCAGCATCGCAGTCTGCTCCTTCACACTCCTGCGCCCACGCACTTATTTGGAATATCCCTTTCTTGTCGTCAGTCCAGTTGCCGCGCTTCATTCCAATACCCGCATAGATAACCCCATCTTCGTCGCCAGCATCGGCATTATCAGTGTCGTAAAAATTGCCTAAATAGCGAATTCGAACCTGGCCCGAATCTTCGTTCGCTTCGCAACTATTAAGCTTATATTTCTTTACCCTGGGGGTGAAACAAGCGCCAGAGAAGTCGGCCGAATCTCTGAAATTCATTCTGTTTCGCCCCTGTTCGCTATCCGAGTCAGAATCCATTCTCCCCCAGCTACGATGCGACAGATGGGCTCTCTTGGCTTTTATTTCGCGCTCCACTTCTGTAACATAATCCCCGCGTTGCAGGCCTCTCCAAAGTTCCGAATTGATACAATACTTGCAGCCGTAAATTTTCTTTGTATTAAAATTGTCGTATTTTACCAGCGGATCCAGCTCCGCAAATGCCGGCCCGTTCAAAAAAAATATTCCTAACCCTACTAACAGTAATTTTATTTTCATTCCAATTGTCTCCTTATTAATGGTTATCAAATGTCTCCTGATATTAGTCAAATGAAATTCAAAATAGACGCCTACTCCTTTTAGTGAAATCTCCTGCCGTTCAATATTTACCTGAAAATTTAGATAAATAATACGAAAAAACCTAACATAGGGGGCGCAGTAAATCAATGGTGCAGCAGGCCGAAACCGAAAACTGACGATAATTTTTATATCATCAATGCAGGCAAAGCCGAGGTGTGGCGTACCGACGCATTGAGTTATGCACATCGTGTGGCGCGGATCATGCGCCAAAAATCACCGACGACTAGCCCTCATATCTCACCGTTTTTCGTAGCGATATGCACATGGATGTGCAGCGGTCCGGCGCCCCGGAGTAGAGCAATGCAGCGGTCCGACGTTTCGGAGAAATTGCCGAGGGCTCTCTTTCCCGCTCGACGGCAGGCGCCCTTCGCCCTGTAACCGGATATTTTCAAAATATACCCTCTCATTTATCGATAACATATA
>QNFD01000388.1 GCA_003645435.1 Gammaproteobacteria bacterium
ATGCTGGTTATGACGATCTGCGGGTTTTAAACCAGGTCAGTTTTTCGCTGCAACCGGGTCAGATTGGCTGTATGTTGGGTCCCAGTGGATGTGGAAAAACCACGGTGTTACGCGCTATCGCAGGTTTTGAGCCCGCCTGGAACGGGCGCATCCTGATAAATAACGTCGAAGTGAGTTCGCGAAAATTCAATCTTCCCCCTGAACAGCGCAATATTGGCATGGTGTTCCAGGACTTTGCCTTGTTCCCGCATTTAAAAGTGGAAGACAACATCCGCTTTGGATTGAAAGGCTGGAACAAACAAGATCAGCAATCACGAGTCCAGGAAATGTTGGCAATCGTCGGCATGCCAGCCTATGCCAGGGCCTACCCGCATCAACTATCAGGCGGTCAGCAACAACGTATCGCGCTGGCAAGAGCGCTGGCTCCGGGTCCGGGAATCCTGTTGCTGGATGAGCCGTTCTCCAATATGGACGTAGAGTTGCGGGAACAATTGGCGCGCGAAGTCAGGAATATACTGAAACAGGAAAATAACACGGCGATTCTGGTAACCCATGATCAAAACGAAGCCTTTGCAATGGCCGACCAGATCTGCGTAATGAATGAGGGCAGCATCCAGCAGCAGGATAGCGGTTACCATCTTTACCATCGACCGGCAAATCGATTCGTGGCGGATTTTATCGGGCAGGGCGTTATTATACCGGCTCGGGTGGAAAGCTCGACAAGCGTGAAAACTGACCTGGGGCTGATTCAAGGTGAGAACAGGATCGATGCCGAAACAGGCTCGATGGTAGATGTCCTGATTCGACCCGATGATGTGATTCACGATGATGAATCGACTGAATCCGCCATCGTCGTAGAAAAAGCTTTTCGCGGAGCCGAATTTTTATATTATTTACGCCTGGATAGCGGAATAGAGGTTATGTGCCTTGCACCCAGTCACCATAACCATAAAATTAACGAACGCATCGGGATCCGGCTCCATGTTGATCACCTGGTCACGTTTCCCCGTAATTAGAATCGAAAACAAACCTCGAGTTTAAATGATTAGTAAGATACTTATAACGCTGGCGGTCATCATGATATGCATGTGGATGATATCGTCACGCGGCAAACCGGAACTCAGGAAAATCCCCAATCCCGATGTCGAACGCAAGAAAAAGCATATGCGAAACGGCGCTATCGCCTTCATGGTCGTAATGGCCATCGCGGCCGGGGTCATGATTTACCTCGAGGTCGATAAACGTAGCGTTATTGTGACCGTACATGTGATCAACACGCAGTCAGGCGTACAGAAGTCATACCGGGTTAAGAAAAACGATATTCACAGTGATGGTTTTACTACGCTGGACGGGCTACAGGTATTTGTCGCCGGAATCGAGCGCATCGAAATCGAAACCAGGTAGGCTAGCCCGCATTTTTCACCACCCTTCTACTGCGGTGACGCTATGCCATGCACTGTTTGACTTTCACTCGATCAGAGCGCTCAGCATAGTATTATAGCCGACTCTTGATCGCTTCCATCACCAGTTCGAGATCGGAAGCGGGTACGCTGACCAGTAAACCCTCATCACGATAGAATCCAACCAGGGGAGCGGTTTGCTCCTTGTAAACCTGTAGGCGATTTTCGATCGCCTCTTCGGTTTCATCTTCACGCTGTACGATTTCACTGCCGCAGACATCGCACACCCCTTCGACCCTGGGAGGTTTTGATTTTACATTGTAAATCTCGCCACAGTTGGTGCATGTGCGCCGCGTGGTCAGTCGATCGATAATTACCTCGCGCGGTATATCGAGTTCCAGCACGCAGTTGAGTTTTTCTCCCAGTTTTGCGAGTAGCGCCTTGAGTGCTTCTGCCTGCGGTATGGTACGCGGGAAGCCATCGAGCAGATATCCTTGCTGGCAGTCTTCCTCCTGCAAGCGTTCTTCCATGATGCCCATGATCAACTCATCGGTAACCAGGTCGCCAGCCTTCATCGCGGCCTCTGCCTGTTTACCGAGCTCGGTTCCCGCAGCGACAGCGGCACGTAAAATATCGCCGGTCGATATTTGTACCGATCCGTCGTGTTGCATCAGGGCTTTGTCAATTGTTCCCTTGCCGGCTCCGGGTGGTCCTAGCAGGATGATTTTCATGTTTTCCCCTCGATGGTTCTGACAACTATCACTTCATTCTCCGCTTTTATGCGCTGATGGCAATATCTCAATATCAATACCGGGTGCTATCCCTATACCCCTGTCAGCGTAACTGTAATATTACGACGATGACCGTGATAGCGATGCTCCCATAGAAATAAACCTTGCCAGGTACCAAGCGCGAGGCTCCCGGAGCGGATCGGAATAGTAATCTCGGACTGGGTCAGGACCGAGCGGATATGGGCGGCCATGTCGTCGGGTCCCTCCTGGTCATGCAGGTATGCGGGATCGCCGTCCAGAACCAGTCTGGCTATATAGTTTTCGAGGTCGCGACGCACGTTACTGTCCGTATTTTCGGTAATAATCAACGAGGCGCTGGTGTGATGTACAAACACGTGGCAAAGCCCCTGCTCGATATTCGAAGCTCGCAGTAACTGCTCGATCTCACCGGTGATGTTGATCGTCGCCCGACCCTCGGTCTGCAGCGTAATCGTCTGTTGCTCAATCATCCAACGATTCTATCACCTGGATCCAAATCAGATACAGCCGAACTGGAATACTCAGCCATTCCGGTTGAATCCCTTCGACGGCGTGGACATGGGAATATTTTTGCGGGATCGCCGTAAATACGTCCCTGTAGGCTCGCGCGCAACATCCCTGTTGCGAGCGTCCCGCAAAAATATTCCCATGTCCACGCCTTGATAGCTAGCCAGCTTGAGTCAAGGCTTCGAGGGGGTCAGAGCAAAAATTCCGGAACTACCGAGCCAATAGGAAAATGGCCAGCGAAATTTATGGTCTGACCCCGACTTCCCCAGGCCTGAACCCTCGGGGTCAGACCACGTTTTCGCCAGACTTTCCAATCCTGGCTCCACAAGTACCGAAAACCGTGCTCTGACCCCCTCGAAGCCCGGTGGTACGGCGATTGGTTGTGGATTGCTAGATGGAGGCGAGTTTGGCCGGGTTTTGTTTGAGTTGCCTGGGATTGAGGATGGTCGCGGCTTGAAATTTATCGCTGGTCTCTGGATAGTCGAGGGTAAAATGCAGTCCGCGACTCTCCTTGCGCACCAGAGCCGAGCGAATTATTAATTCCGCGACCACGACAAGATTACGCAATTCCAGTAAATCAGGGGATACCTTGTAGTTGCCGTAGTACTCGTTTATCTCGTTCTTCAGTAATTCGGTACGGTGCAGGGCGCGTTCGAG
>QNFD01000389.1 GCA_003645435.1 Gammaproteobacteria bacterium
ATGCCGCATTGTATTATTGAGTATTCTTCTGGGGTTGCTGATTTCATTGAAATTGATGATTTGCTTGGGGCTGTGCATCAGGGGGTTTTGAGTTCCGGGCTTTTTGATGAGTATGATATTAAGACTCGTGCTGTCGCTTATGAGCATCATCGTACCGGTGTTACGCGGGATTCGTTTGTACATGTTACGGTGCGGTTGTTGTCGGGTCGGGATGATGCGCAAAAGGCGGACCTTAGTGAAAATTTACTGGCACAGATCGAACCATTGCTGCCTGGCGTTGTCAGTGTTGGTGTTGAGATCTGTGATATGCACAGAGAAAGTTACCGCAAACGAGTGCTGACTTAACAGGGTCAGTGCCAGGAAATAGTATCGCCCTTAATAGTGATTAAAATGGCTCTGCATGAAAATCATGTGATGCTAAATAGCTTGTAAAAAATAGCAATCGTCATGCCGGCGCAGGCCGGTATCCATTAAAAACGAAGCTAGTGTTTAAACGCTGAGGAATTTTATCAATGGATTCCGGCTTAAAGAATGCCGGAATGACGTCCTATCTTATTACATGATTTTCATGCAGAGCCAATATGATTAATTATCGAAATCCAATCTGTTTTCTGTTGGCGGGAACATTTTTGGGAATTTCTTCCCTGACTCCCGCATCCTCCTCCGTACATTTACTTGGCTTTGTTGAAACTCTTTGTGCCGGTGAGACCAATTGTTTCGAGTTGCGGGTCGAGCGGGAATGCCTGGACCTTGCAGCCAGCAGGATCATCGTCCGATATGATCGCAATAGCCAGATCTATGATCCGGAAAACTACGAATTAACCTTGCAGCAAAGCAATATTTTCGAAGGCTCGCACCTGCGCCTCTTGTTAATGCTCGATGATGATGGTCCGGAGTCGAACTACCATGCACAGTTCATCTGGATTGGTGATTGATTATTGCTGTTTGAGCGTGCTCAGTTGCAGACTTTGCGAAACAGGTCGGTGGCGTGTTCAGGTATGACATCTCTAAGTATCTCGAGCAAGGTCCAGGCCGGTTTTTCACTAATACTCAAATACTTATTGCCTGGTTCGAGTGATTGCTGGTAGGCGCAAATACAAACACTCATGCAAAGCCGCATGCAGATGAAATCGAATAGTACGCTGACTTCGGCCTCGTTTAACGGTAGTTGCGCGTGGTAACCTTTAATGACTGCCACCGCGGCATCCAGCGGTTCCTCTTTTCCCAGCATCGCATAGGCTGCGGCTATCGCAGGCTCGGCAGCGATCCACGAGTACATCATATCGCCAAAATCGATGATACTGGTGACATGCTGGCCTAAAGATCGGTCATCACCTACCAGCACGTTATTGTCATTCGCATCATTGTGAATCACGCCCTCGCGCAGATCCCTGGCCAAAGGTAGAACACGGTCGCGAAAATGGCTTTCGAAATACTCGATTAAAATTCGCCGCTCATCCGAAGCAAGCAATGGTTTAAATTCCTCCAGCGTCGTCAACGCATCGGACATATTCCACAGCAATGGCCTGTCCAGGGCCTCGTGCGTAAATCCCTGCAATGACAGGTCGATCTGTGCCAGTGTTTTACCGAGGTCTTCCAGTAGTTCCGGGTTGTGATGATTTATGCTGGATAACAGCTGACCTTCAACGTAGCTCAGCATGCGGCAGTAATGATGAATGCCAGACTCACTGATGATGACCTCGATGACTCGACCATTTACAGACTCGATACTGGAGGCCAGCTGAGGCATTACCTTGTGTTCTTGCAGTCGTTGCAGAACCTGGTGCTGGCACTCAAGCATGCCGTAGGGTTCATCCTGATTGGCTATTTTAAATACGTATTGACCGTTTTCAGCATGCAACAGAAAATTCAGGTCGCGCTCACCGTTCAAAACCCTCAAAGTTCCACCCAAACCGTACAGGCGTTCGATGATTTCAGCCGTCTGCCCGGTAGTGAAGTCAGGTAAAATGCAGGTTTCGGTCATGATTCGATATCGCGGAAAATACAGGAGCCTATCTTATCTAAAAAAACGGTGGCAGAGGCTATCGTTTTTTACTTTTTCAGCAGGCGGTGGTGTGTCGCTCCCCTGTATCAAAATGTCGTGTTCACCGAACCTTTAAGCCGCTTTACTCTATACTTTGCATCAATACCACCGAGGAGGAGTAAATGACCCTACGTCTGGGCATAGATACTGGCGGCACTTTCACCGATGCAGTTCTGGTTGACGATAAAAAACATATCGTCGCGGCCGAAAAAAGTCTGACCACGCGCTTTGATTTGACCATTGGTATCGGCGATGTCATCGATAAATTGTCAAAGGCAATGCTCGCACGAGTGAGTATGGTGTCCTTATCTACCACCCTGACTACTAACTCGGTGGTCGAAGACCTGGGTGCGCCGGTCTGCGTATTGCTGCCCGGTTATAACGAGGCGCAGGTCAAACAAAGTGGCTTGCTTGAAATTTTACCGGCACAACTGGTGGTCATACTCGAAGGTGGTTTCGATGCCGTGGGCCAGGAACATCAGGCGCTGAATCTTGAACATGCGCGTAAGGCAATCGTCAAATTGCAGGACCAGGTATCGGCTTTTGCAATTTCGAGTATGTTTGGAATACGTAACTCGAGTCACGAAAATGCGTTAAAGTCGATGGTCACCGAGCTGACCGGTATGCCGGTTATTTGTGGTTATGAGCTCGCATCGAGCCTTGGAGCACCGCGCCGTGCATTAACCGCCGCGCTGAATGCGAGGATGGTGCCGCCGGTGAAGGAGCTGATTGCATCGGTCTCGGAGATACTGGAACGGCACCAGATTGACGCACCATTGATGATTGTAAAAGGTGATGGCTCGCTTGCGAGCATGGATAACGCAATCGAAAAACCAATTGGTACGGTATTGTCGGGCCCGGCTGCCAGTGTCATCGGCGCCTGCGCACTCAGCGGGTTGGAAAATGCAATTGTCGCCGATATGGGTGGTACCACGACTGACATCGCAATAGTCCGCAATGGACAGCCCGAACTTTGTAAGGATGGCGCGACTATCGGTGACTGGCAACCGATGATCGAGGCGGTGCGGGTTAATTCGGTTGGTCTCGGCGGTGACAGCGAAGTGCGGTTTGGCGGTCACAAGGGACTGATTATCGGGCCGCGCCGGGTGGTGCCTACGAGCTTGCTAGCGCATTTATACCCAGAGGTGATTCCCAAACTCGAAGCACAACTGAGTGGCATGGTAAGCGCGAGCAGTAATCGTTTCGTGATGCGATTGGAGAATAACCAGGCCCTGCTCAAACAGCTGAATAGCGTAGAACGTGAAGCCTGGGAATCCCTCTCGGATG
>QNFD01000390.1 GCA_003645435.1 Gammaproteobacteria bacterium
CCACGGTAAGTTCACAGTTACCACCCTGCTCCGCAGCCAGGTCGACGATGACGCTACCATCGCGCATGCTGTCTACCATTTCTTTGGTAATCAATTTGGGTGCTGGCTTTCCGGGGATCAGGGCTGTCGTTATAATAATGTCGACTTCTTTAGCCTGTTCGGCAAACAACGCCATTTCAGCATCGATGAACTCCTTGCTCATGACCTTGGCATAACCACCTTCACCACTACCGTCTTCTTCAAATTCGAGTTCGAGAAATTCCGCATCCATGCTCTGAATCTGATCTTTTACTTCCGGACGTGTATCGAAAGCACGCACAATCGCTCCCAACGATTTAGCCGTACCAATCGCTGCCAGCCCGGCGACACCTGCGCCTATCACCATCACCTTGGCCGGATCGACCTTGCCAGCGGCTGTAATCTGGCCGGAGAAAAAACGTCCGAAGTAACTCGAAGCCTCGATCACGGCGCGATAGCCGCCGATATTAGCCATCGAACTCAGTGCATCGAGCTTTTGCGCGCGCGATATCCTCGGAATGCTGTCCATCGATAAGGCGGTGGCATTGTGTTGCGCCAGTCGCTTGAGCATACTTTCGTTTTGCGCAGGCCATAGGAAGCTGATCAATAGACAGCCGTTCGGCATTAAATCGATTTCATGTTTGTTGAGCTCAAGGTTTTGCTCGGGAGGACGCACCTTGAGCACCAGGTCCGAAACTGCCCAGGTCGATTTCGCATTTTTACCGATACTGGCGCCCGCCGCTTCATACAGGCTGTCGGAAAAATTTGCCCCGGCTCCCGCCCCGGATTCAACAATAACTTCAAAACCGAGCTTGATCAGTTTTTCGGTGACATCGGGTGTCGTCGCTACACGCTTTTCATCGATATGAATTTCTTTGGGTACGCCTATTTTCATTGTTTGCCCAGCCCGATAAGGGAAATCTGTCAAGGGAACTTGCCTGATTTCCCGCAAAACTCTATTCTGCCCTAAATTCAGGATCGATACCCCATGAAAATATTTAATCATATTATCAATCAGGCTCGCAGTAACCCCAGGGTCGTGGTTTTAGCCGAGGGTGATGATATCCGGGTAATCGAGGCCGCGGTGCGTGCAAGCGGTGATGGAATTGCATCCTGTATATTGATTGGCAACCGTGAATCTATCGAACGGCAGGCGGCAAACGCCGGCCTGAAGCTGAACGATATCCGTATCGAAGATCCAAATACCTCCGAACGATTGCCGGAATACGCGCAGAATTTATTTGAGTTGCGCAAAAAGAAGGGCATGACGCAGGAACTGGCACAGCAACTAGCGCAGGACCCGCTACATTTTGCCGACTTGATGTTACACGCGGGCGAAGCCGACGGTTCGATTGCCGGTGCGAACTACACCACCGGTGACCGGGTACGTTCGGCCCTGCAAATTATTGGCGTAGCCCCGGGATTCGATACCGTGTCGAGTTTCATGTTGATGATTTTTGAAGCCGAACATCACAGTCCAAAGCAGGCGATGATTTTTTCCGAGTGTGCGCTCGTGATCGATCCCAGCGCTGAACAGCTTGCCGAAATCGCAATTGCCTCGGCGCATAGTGCGCGCCAGTTCATCAATGCCAAACCCCGGGTCGCAATGCTTTCCTTCTCAACCAATGGCAGCGCCGAGCATCCATTTGTCGACAAGGTACGCCAGGCTACCGAACTAGTCCGCGCACAGCAACTCGATTTGACCATCGATGGAGAAATCCAGCTCGATGCCGCAATCGTGCCGTCTGTTGCGGCGAGAAAATTCCCAGACTCGAAGACCCGGGGTAACGCGAATGTATTAATATTTCCCGATCTTAATGCCGCCAACATCGGTTACAAGATAGCGCAACGATTTGGCGGTGCGACCGCAATCGGCCCGATTATGCAGGGATTGAATAAACCGGCCAACGATTTGTCACGAGGTTGTTCGGCAGACGATGTTTACCATCTGATTGCACTGACATCCGTACAGGCTCAAGTCTAGCGAAATCAAGGGGTCAGACTCGTTGATTTCCCAACCAGAAATTTAAAGGGTACCCTGTCCTTTCTTGATATTATATAAGAATCATAAATCAACGAGTCTGACCCCTTGATCCTACTATCTCGCTGAGATAAACGCCCGTAGATGAAATACGTGTTGGGCGGAATCATACTGGCAAGACTCGCCTACTGGGCAGGACAGACGGGCCAGGCAGCCTTGTTGATGACAACGCGCGTCGGGAGTCTGCCGCAAATAGGCGGCGCAGCCAGCGACATCGTAACCCTGCACGCTGAATGCCCCTACCGGACAGGTATTGAGGCAGGGTTGAGTATCGCAACTTTCACAGGGGCTTTGAGTTTCACCAGCTTGCTGCGCGGGTACTGGCATGTCGGCTATCAGCAGGCCAAATCGATAGGAATGCCAGAGCCCATATTGTGGATGAATCATCAGACCCATGCGTGACTGGCTTAGCGCTTCGGCGCGTTTCGCCCATTGTAAGAAAGGAAAATAAGGCGGGCCCTCGAAGGGATATATCGCTTTCGCCCCAATATCATTCGCCACCTGTTCGGCTACCCGTCTACTCCAGCGGTCAAGTGCATCCGGCAGCTCATCCTGGTACTCGGGCGATTTTATAAACACTCGCCAATACGAGGAGCCTATGTTACCGACCAGAGCAATCGAAACCTCGTTATCGACGCCGAGATGAAGAGATTCAATCTCTTCGTTAGTTATCTTCAGAAAGCCTCGCAAATGAAGGCCGAATTCCTGCAGTTTTGTTTCGAGATCTGCGGGAATCACGTGCCGGATTCACCCTGCCAATCACAGGCCGGACCGATAGCGGTAGCGATTACCATCGACTCCAGGAATAACTCGCCATCGATTTCATCGTTAACATGGATATCCTCGTAACTCAGGGTGACCTGCGGATTTCTGGCACCGGCGTCTATTGCCTTGCGTTCGGCTTCCCGCATGACTATATCCTCGGCACATTGTTTGGCTGCCGCCAGGGTCCCAAACTGTTGTGGTTGATCGTTATTGAACAGACAGAAAGTACCAAATTGCGGCTGCGTCACGGTGACCTGGGCCCGTTGTATAACACTGCCCATGACTGCGCCAAAAGCATTTGCGACATCGGCGTGTTGCGGTAAGTGCAAACCTATCTGCAATGCATCGGCGACATCCCGGTAATAGCTCGCTGCCGGAGCACCGACCGCGACAATTGGAAAATCACTCGCAAATTCAAGTTTGAACAATGGATTCCTGTGTGGCTCCCTGCCCTTGTCGAGCACCATTTTAGTCAGTATTTCCGTCACCCCGCCGATGCGCG
>QNFD01000391.1 GCA_003645435.1 Gammaproteobacteria bacterium
GGGTAGGCTGCTTTGGTATGGCGTGGAAATACGTGGCTCATGTTTAGTCTCGTAAATGTGTTCGCATGCGTTGGCCCTTCGGGTCATACGCGGCTGTGAGCGAGATGGTACCAGAGAAGTAACTGCGGGCGATATCTACCTCCACCGATAAACCATCGAGATCATGCAGGGCTGAAGTTTGCAACTGGGATAAGGCAATGGGTTTGCCAATCCGATAGCCGAAGGCTGCCGAGGTTGTCTTACCGATGATTTTCCCATTCGCGTATACGGGCTCGTTGCCGAGCGGTACTGCCTGTTCGTCGTCGAGGATGATGCTAAGTAGTCGCGAATCAGGTTCTTGCTCGCGCAGTGATTCGAGCGCCTGCTTACCGATAAAATCGCTGTCCCAGTCGATCGCAAAATCGAGGCCAGCCTGGAACGGATTGGTATCTGTGTCGATGTCATGACCATAGGCGAGGAATTGTTTCTCAATGCGCATCGAACTCTGCGCAAAGATGCCGGCTGGTTCGGCTCCGGCCTGTGTCAGCGCATCGTAAAGTTGTAATGCCTTGTCTGCCCGGCATGTGATTTCCCATCCTGCTTCGCCGACATAGGAAAGCCGCACCGCTTCGACATCGATACCAGCAATTTGAGATTGGCAAAATTGGAAATATCCGAGCGCATTGAATTCATCGGCGCCAAGTTGTTTTACAATGTCGGAGGACTCTGGCCCCATTAAGCCGAGTACCGCGTAATTTTCGGTCTCATCTTTTATGTGTACCTGTTCGTCGGCTTGCAGATGACGGCGTAACCAGGCGAGGTCACGATTAATAGCATTGGTACCCACGTAAAGGCGGTATTCATTTTCACCCAGTCGTAACGCGGTAAGGTCGCTTTCGTAACCACCGCGCTCATTTAGCATCGCCGTATATATGGCGCGACCCGCGGAGCGGTTCATATTGTTTGAGCAGACGCGGTTAAGAAATGAAGTGGCATCATTGCCGCTCACGTTGATTTTGCCGAACGTGGACTGATCGAAAATGGCGGCGCCATTGTGGGCTTGCGATACTTCCAGGCCAACCTGCTCGAACCAGTCGGGCTTACTGAAACCGAGCACGGGTTCCTGCTTTTTTGCGAAATACAGGGGTCTTTCCCAACCGTAAAACTGTCCGAAATGCGCAGCCTGCGCCTGCCAGCGCTGGTGTAGCGGTGTTTGTCTTAGTCCACGTGCGGTTTCGAGTTGAGTACCTGGGTAACTGATTGCATAGTGTTTGCCAAGGATTTCAGGGACACGCGCGGATAAGGCTTCAATCGAGCTGAAACAGGCGGGGAAGCGTTTTGGGTCCGCCTCGTGTAAGTCGCCTGGCGTGTGGCCATTTATTATACAGTGTGCAAGCGCCATGCCGGCGCCGCCGCCGGTGGCAACACCGACTGAATTCATGCCGCAGCCAAGAAAAAGCCCACGTGTTTCGGCACTTTCGCCGAGCAGAAATGATCCGTCCGGGGTGAAGCTTTCAGGTCCGTTGAGCAGCATACGAACATCGGCATCGGCGAGGCAGGGTAATCGATGCAACGCGTTATTGAGCATGGGTTCGAAGTGGTCCCAGTCTTCGGGTAGCAACTGGAAGGCGAAGTCCTCGCCTATGAGCGCCGGATCGATGGCTTTGCCGAGGGGTTCGAAGCAGCCCACCAGTAAACCACCGGAATCGTCGCGGATGTATAAATGGTTGTCGTGGTCCGAGAGCGTGGGCAAATTACCTGAGACCCCCTCGACAGGATTGGTCAACAGGTAGAAATGCTCGCAGGGCCAGACCGGGATATCGACGCCGGCCATCGCCGCATTTTCCCGGCTCCACAGGCCGGTGCAAATCGCGATAGCGTCGCAGTTGATTTCTCCCGCACTGGTTTCGATGCCGATGATTTGATTGCCGCGGGTTTTTATGCCGGTAACACCGGTATTCTCAAATATTTTGGCGCCCCTCGATTTTGCGCCTTTCACCAGCGCGGCGCACAGGTCGGTGGGGCCAACACGACCATCGCCGGGTGACCAGACGGCGCCGATGACGTCATCGGTATTCATCAGCGGCCAGCGTTCTTTGGCTTCACCGACCGATATTGAGCTTGCTTCAACACCATAAAGATGGGCCAGCGATTCCTGGCGTTTGATAAAGGTGAGGCGATCGGGGTTGGTTGCGATCGATAACGAACCCTTGTTAATCCAGCCTGTCGACTGACCGGTTTCTTCTTCGAGGGAGCTATAGAGTGAAACCGAGTATCGAACCAGATCGGTCAGATTTTTACTCGAACGCAGGGCGCGAACCTGTGCCGCGGAATGCCAGGTGGTGCCCGAGGTGAGTTGATTACGCTCTAGCAGTATCGCATCGCTCACACCTGATTTAGCGAGATGGTAGAGGGTCGAGCAGCCCATCACGCCGCCGCCGATGACTATTACCGACGCATGTGCCGGTAATTCTTTGTTTGAGTTCATTTACTTGTTATAGCGAATCGAGCTAGAGAATCTGGCTTAAGAATTCCTTGGTACGTGGATCTTTGGCCTCGGTAAAAAATGTTGCCGGCGGACCATGTTCAACGATGACACCTCGATCGGTGAAATAAATGTGATCAGCCACCTCGCGTGCAAAGCCCATTTCGTGGGTCACCAGGATGCAGGTCATGCCATCCTTCGCCAGGTCTTTGATCGCCAGTAAAACTTCGTTGACGGTTTCGGGATCCAGCGCCGCGGTCACCTCGTCGAACAACATGACGTCGGGGTTCATTGCCAGGGATCGTGCAATCGCAACACGCTGTTGCTGCCCGCCTGATAATTCGCCCGGGTAAGAATTTTCCTTGCCCCCCAGGTTGACACGCTTGACTAGCTTGCGCGCATTCTCTTCGGCCTCAACCTCTGACTGTTTCAGTACTTTGATCGGAGCCATCATGATGTTCTCGAGCGCGGTCTTGTGCGGGAATAAATTATACTGCTGAAATACCATGCCGACCTTTTTGCGTAACTCCAGTTTGTCCAGGTCTGGATCGTGTACCTCCTGCCCTTCAACCGTGATCGAGCCGCTATTAATCGTATTCAGGGCATTGATGCAGCGAATCAGGGTTGATTTGCCCGAACCGGAGGGCCCGATGATGCAGATGACTTCGCCCTGCATGATATCGAGAGAAACACCCTTCAACACTTCGAGTTCGCCAAAGGATTTATAGACGTCCTTGATCGAAACCAGCGCCTGATCCGGGGTCCAGCTATTATCTTTCATCCAGGTCTCTCCACAGATGGTTATTGTATAACGGCAAAGCGTTTTTCCAGACTTATTGTGAAACGGGCAATCGGGTA
>QNFD01000392.1 GCA_003645435.1 Gammaproteobacteria bacterium
AGGAGATCGGTCCAGGGCAGCGCTGAAAGTTGAATACCAGAGTAGCTATATTCTAGACCCTGATTGCCATACCAGGCGCTAAGCCGGGGTTGCAGATAGAGTTTGCCGTATATTTTAATTTGTTCCTGGCGCCAGGGCGTTGCTGCAATGAGTCGATCGACCATTTGTTCCGCGGGCGGGTCTAAATCAAGTCGTCGCTGCAGGTATAGTTCCGCATCGACTAATGGAAGCCTTTCCAGTCCGGGCAATTCAAACAGGTCTTTCACAGCATTCCCCTACCCGTGTTTCGTCTAGCTATTCCGAGGCCTGGTCCTGGTTGGGCAACTCATAAGCTTCTAATTCGATAGATTTCAGATTCATGCCGAGCAGTACCAGGACACCCTGGTAGCGCTGTGTTCCGGTCGAGCTGAACTCGAATTGATATCGACGTCTCAGGGTCAGGTTGCCAGCTTCGGTTCTTTCCGGCCAAACCCCCTTGATAACAATGCTATGATCGAGTAACTGCAAGCCGAACTGCTGGCAATAATCGATTGCGATAGCCCGCGCTCTGCCAGTAAATCTACCGCTGTGCCAGAAGTAAACCAGCAGGATACCGGCTATCAATAGCCAGATTAAATTTTCCAGTGTAAACATCTGATTATTTCTGGTCGCTCGTGTTCGCTTGTGGCCAATCCCGATAACTGATTCAATGCATGGGTATAATCATCGGCCATCATGTTAGCACGCTAAGCTTTCGAATCTAATACATGAACCGATGGATCAGGGAAAACCGGGGAGTAATCTTACATGTCAAACGAAGTCATTTTAACCTGCGCGGTCACCGGCGGGCACAACAATCAGGCCAAACACCCCGACTACCCGATTACCCCCGAACATATTGCGAATGACTGTATTGCCGCCGCCAAAGCCGGCGCGGCGATAGTTCATATTCACGTACGCGATCCCGCAACCGGCATGCGTTCCGGTGATCCAGCCCTGTTTGCCGAGGTGGTTAAACGTATCCGTGACTCGGGCGTCGATGTACTCATAAACCTGACAACCAGCGAGGGCGCTCGCTTCATTCCCGGCGAGGTCGATGCTGCGGTCGGCGGTCCTGGTACGACGCTGGTGCAACCGCTCGAGCGGCTTCGTCACATTGAAGAATTACGCCCGGACATTTGCACGCTCGACGTCGGTAGCTTCAATTTTGGCGATGCTATATTTGTTAACACGCCCGCGCAACTGCGTATCATGGCGGCGCGTATCCGGGAACTCGGAGTTAAGCCCGAACTCGAGGTATTCGAACCCGGCCACATCATGTTCGCTCACAAATTGATCGAAGAGGGTTTGATCGAGGGCGCACCGATGTTTCAGCTCTGCCTCGGTATACCGCATGCCTCGCCGGCAACAGCAGAAATTCTCACCGTAATGAAAAACCTGTTACCGCAAAATGCTAACTGGAGCGCCTTTGGAATTTCCCGCTTCGAGTTTGGAATTGTCGCGCAGGCTGCCAGCCAGGGCGGCAACTGCCGTGTCGGCCTGGAAGACAACCTGTACCTGAACAAGGGTGAATTTGCGAGTAATGTGCTGCTGGTCGAACGCGCGGTGCGAATAATTCGAGAGCTTGGGCGTGAACCAGCCACTGCCACACAAGCCGCCGAGCGCCTGGGGATAAATCGTTCTTAGGGGAGGTTGGGGTCCTGTCGGTAACCTCATCGGTCAATATATACTGAGACTTCCTCACCCCTCACCCCTGCCCTCTCCCCTGAGGGGAGAGGGGGTATCCTTTCAGGGCAATACTTCATCTGCTTTTCGCTGGTTTGCCAGCCACTGAAATACATATCCTCGCGGGGCTTCGATACCGGTTACCAGGTAATCAAGCGTATAGGGATTGTTCATCGTCGCCGCCAGCATGACTTCACTACTCTCGGTGCCGCAAAACAAAACTTCATCGCCTAGTTCTAATGGCTCATTTTCCCCGGGTAACATGATGCGCTGTCCACCTCGTTGTATCGCCAGGGGTATACAGGAAATGTTGCCCTTGAGGTCGTAAGGATTCCTGATCAGGTCACCGAGGCTCAGACCTGCCTGGCCCTGCAGGTGCCTGGCCACCGCAACGGCTTCTTCTTCACACAGGTTTATACGCCACAGATGCGGTGGTTTATCACCGATTTCCGATTTTAATCGATCGACTACCTGGCGCGTGCATTCTTCACCCTGTTCACGCAGGTAATCTATCAGGATTTGTATTTGCGGCGAGATCAGGTGTTTAAGAATACGCCTGGCGGTTGTCAGACTGGATTGCAAAATCAAATCAGTCCTGGCGGCATCGAAAGCAATCTGGTTATCATGCGAATTCTGGCGCACGATAGTAAACGCATTGGGACGTAGCGAGTGGGCCCACATCAATATGCTAAGGTTGTCGTGATCATGGTCGGTGCCGGCAACAACCCCGGCCGCGTGCTGAATGCCCGCCTGTTCCAGTGAAAAATGATTAGCCTGGCCCTCGATGGAGCGTGAGGTCCCAGGCACTTTGCTCACGTCCGGATCTATCACCACAGGATTAATACCGTGGCGTACGAAGTATTTGTGCAACCATTTTCCCATGCGCCCATAACCGCAAAGTATCCAGTCTCCGGTAGGCACATCGAGCGGTCGTCCAAGCTTTGCTTTCCTGTTTCCCACCAGACAAGAGTTTAAATTGTGCAAACGCGGCGCGGTAATCGCCATGCTTAACAACTGCGCAAATATTTCAAACGGGTTGATCACCGTGACATTGCCGAGCATGTTCAAATATTCGCTGTGATCCTTGTTGGTCGAACGGCAGAGTATAGGCACATCAGGATTCAGAAACCTTGCCATGATTGCTATACGTAAGTTGACATCCTCTTCTTCATCCTTTTTATCTTTGTCTTTTTTATCTCCCGTCAGTACAACTACGGCCTTGCAATTCGGCAATCGAACACCCGCATCGACCAGGTGCCTGGGAACTCCAGGGTCGGCACAAAGGGCCGGCATCTTTACGCGATAATCGCGCAGGCCCAGGGCCTTGATGCGCTCGGGATCGGTGTCCAGCACGACGGCACCGAACCAGTGATCACTGAGACCACGGGCGAGCAGGCTACCGGTATCGCCGAAACCGCAAATAATATAAAAGGGTTGCCTGATTCGCCGCACCGCGTTTGCGAACTGGTGTTCGGAGAGGGCCAATAGAAAATGAGGGTTTTGCACCAGACGAACGATTGAACCTATCGCATAAAGCCAGGAAACAACACCCATGTAGAGGCAAAAAATGGTCCACAGGCGTTGCTCATCGGTGAAGGCGTTGGGAATCTCACCGAA
>QNFD01000393.1 GCA_003645435.1 Gammaproteobacteria bacterium
CCCCTGTCAATCCGTTTGGAACTCCGGTTTTTCGCATCAACTCGATGATGCGTTTAGCCAGCGCTTCGCCGGAATCTTCAGCACCCGCTCCCTGCAAATCTGCCTGCAGGTAACTGGCAGCTTCGAAATGCCGTTCGGGGGCGGCTTCAGCGGTGTAGCGAAATATTGCAGGCACCGAAACCGCGACACTGATGCCATGCGGCACGAACGGGGATTTCACCGCGTAACCTTCGGTGGTGACGTCGTGCATCAAATGCGTTATACCGTAGGAAAGCGCATGACCCAGATGGGTGCCACTATTACCGAAGGCCATTCCCGCGAGCGATGCGCCCCACATTAACTGATCGCGCGCTTCCTGGTCATCAGCGTCGTTAACCCCGCGGTCGAGATAAACACCGACGATTTCCAGCGCCTTGCGTGCGGCAAGATCACTCCACGGATTAGCGCCCTGAATCAAGGGTCGCTTCATCGGATCATCGATTTTGTCCCAACGCGTGTAGGCTTTGGCGGTATAGCATTCAAGCGCATGGCATAACAGGTCAAACCCGGTGGAGGCGACCACCCTGGCCGGCAGACTGGCACAACATACCGGGTCGATGAGCGCTTCCTCGGCCATTAATGCCGGGTTCGCCAGCACGAACTTGGTCGCCAGGTCATTGATACGCAACACCGAAATCGAAGTACATTCGGAACCGGTGCCCGAAGTGGTCGGGCATGCGAGGTGGGGCAGCAAATCACGGGGAATTGGCCTGCCCGCACCCAACGGCGGAGCGAAGTAGTCGAGAAATTCGCTCACCGGGTGCAGCCCGTATAACATTGACGCCTTGGCGGTATCCATGACCGATCCGCCACCTACCGAAACCATTCCGTCGAAGTTACCATCAGCGATAAACGCCGCGCCGCGTTCGACACTGGCGTCATCGGCTTCGATGGTAATTTCATCGAATACAGCGACATCAAGCCCGGCCTGCTTCAACGAGTCCAACACGGTAGCGACATAAGCACTGTCGCGTAAAAAAGGATCGGTGAAAACTGCGACTCGGGTCATTCCCAGGCCAGCGGCACGGGCGCCGGCTTCATGCAGGCAGTCGCGACCAAAGGTCACTTTGGGAATGGCAATGGTAAAGGTATCGGAGCCGTGATCGCAGGGATCGAAGTATTGGCAGCCCATGGTGGAAATCCTTGCTATGCAGAAAACAATTATTCTACCACCGCCCTTGCCTGCTACCTAAAGTCCCTTTACAGACCATGCTCACTTTCAAGAACTGCGGCCTGAAATAAACAACTGATCGTGGATTCACTATCGTCCAAAAGGCTACCTTGGGAGAATGCCCGCAAAAGGCGCTCCCAAACGGCAAAAAGCGCCGTTTGGTCCATCCCTGGAATCGCTTGGAGCTCGACATCCATGTCTCGCTACACTTTTGCAGCCATTCTCCCAAGGTAGCCGCCAACCATTTTAAAGGGGAAACAGACTAGTTGTGCGTGGCTTTGTCGCCCCAGATTGCGCTAAGGCGCTGATCACGGCCGCAACCCCAGCGGTAGTACTTGTAGCGTAACGGGCTTTTCTTGTAGTAATCCTGGTGATACTCCTCATCGCCCTTGATCGGGTAAAAAGTCGACTGCTGCAAAATCGGCATCACCACGGTCTGATCGGGGAACATTTCAGCCACCTGCAGCCTGGACTTTTCGGCGAGCTCGCGCTCCGTATCATTGGCAACAAAAATCGCGGCGAGATAGCTGGGCCCCTTGTCGCAAAACTGCCCGCGCGCATCGAAAGGATCGACGTTTACCCAGAAATGATCGAGTATTCCCTGGTAATCGACAACTTCCGGATCGTAGGTAATCTCCACTGCTTCGTAGTGCCCGCTATGATCTCCACGGTAAGTCGGGTCCGGATGCGAACCCCCTGTAAAACCCGAAACCACATCACTCACCCCGTGGAGTTTTTCAAAGTCGGACTCCATACACCAGAAGCAGCCACCCGCCAATACCGCCCGAGCGGCAAAGGCTGGTTGACCGATCACGGTTAGAATTGCGACAACAGCCGCCAAAGATAGAGTTTTCATTAGTTAGTACCTCGAAATTATCTTTATGACCATTTGCCAGGCGACGAGTTCAACGAGTATATTCGATGGTCGTCACAAATTTTAGTAAATGGCATGAAAACCAACGGATTGACAACGCTCGTATTAGCCACCACTGACGTCGACAGCGGGAACCATAACTTGGCAGGTATCGGGCGAGTTAGCTGATGCGGGCAAGCACAAGCCAACGCGTTAACATCCCATTTACATCGTCCCGGTTAATCTCACGCACTATGAAAATTCTGGTTATCGAAGACGACGCGGATATCGCATCGAATATAGGTCAGTACTTCGAGGACAAGGGCCACCAGCTCGATTTTGCCTATAACGGCACCCATGGCCTGACTATGGCGTTAGCCGAACGTTTCGACCTGATTATTCTTGACCTGATGCTGCCGGGCAAGGATGGCATTACCCTGTGCCGCGAATTTCGCCAGCAGACCGCACACGACACTCCGATTCTAATGCTAACCGCGCGCGACACCCTGGATGATAAAATCATCGGCTTCGAAGCCGGTACCGACGATTACCTGGTAAAGCCGTTTTCGCTACGCGAGCTGGAAGTGCGTGTACTCGCCCTGGTTCGCCGTGGCCTGGGCAGCAAAAACTCGGCTATTATGAGGATAGACAATCTCGAGTTGAACCAGGACACCATGCAGGTAAGCCGCGCCAGCCAGCCGATCAAGTTGAAACCGAAAGCCTTTCGTATTCTCACCTACCTGATGCAACATGCGGACCGGGTTATTTCACGCCAGGAATTGATCGACCACATCTGGTCCGCGGACCCGCCGGAAGGAGACCCCTTGCGGGTACACATCCACAGCCTGCGACAGGAAATCGATAAGCCCTTCGACAAAGAACTTATTCATACCGTGCATGGCGTTGGTTACCGTATCGGGAGCGAGCATTTGTGACACGATTGCTCGGTGGTTCTCCATTATTTCGCAAGATCATGGCGAGCATCCTGCTGGCCTCGGTTTTTTTCCTGTCTGTGCTCAACCTCGTGGTCTATTACTCTAACGAAATTCTCGAAGACGCGCTGCTCGCCAAGCAAATCGACTTCGAACTGGAAAATATCCTGCAACTGTTAGCCCAGGATCCTGAGGCAGCCTTACCAAGATCCGCGAGCCTCAATATATACCTGGCCAGCAGGCAGGCAACGCAGCCGATTCCAGACTACCTGCTTGATTTGACCGACGGGGTTAATCACGACGTCAAGCTTGCTGACAA
>QNFD01000394.1 GCA_003645435.1 Gammaproteobacteria bacterium
AGATGAATTGCCTGGATAAATATCGGAGTAAACTCGTAAGAGAAGTAAATAAAGACCTCCGCATAATTCTGGAAAAACCCGAAGAAGATTCTGTACATGATTTCAGAGTAGGGGTGAAGAGGCTGAGGGCACTTTATTACTTTCTTAACGAGATTAACGCCGACGTAAGGGTAAAGGAGATACTAAAACCTTACCGTTCGCTGTTTAAATCCATGGGCAGTATTCGGGACGCCCATATTGCTGCGCATTTAATAGCAGGCTTAGACGAGGTCAATGTTGAGGAATCGAAAATTCTGGTTTTGGCTATAAGGTCCAGGATAAGAAAAGATTACCGGTTATTTCAAAAATATGTCCAATCGAATGCCTGGATATCTGTCAGGTTGCCTACCGTCGGGTCCACGGGTATTTCCGAGAGAGCTATCCTTCGAGGCAAACGGACTGTACTAAGTAACCTTTTGCATAAAATTCTCAGTGCCGAGGGACGGATGAATGCCGATAAGTGGCACAAGAAGCGAATACTACTTAAAAGATATCGTCACACTCTGGATGCCTTTTACTTTTGTCCGGGTCATAGATCGGATGAAGACGAAATTAAACAAATCAAGATAATAGAGCAACTGTTGGGCGATTGGCACGACCGGGTCATGACCATGCAACTATTGCAATCCTTCGAGGGACTTGAAATACAAACCGGACCGGTTATCGCGATAATGAAAAAACAGGAAAAATTGTTACTAGGGTCGGCGAAAATTTATTTGAGTAAATTTACAAAATGGCATGAGGGCCAGTAAGTCTCTACTTTTGTGGCTCTTGCTGTTTCTTAAGCCTTGCCGATTCACCGCTACGTCTGCCTGGTGTCCAAATCGCCAAATGATTTCACGAAGTTATTTGAGCCAGGGTGGTCGATAATTAATAATCGATTCCAGCTCGAAATTAAATGCAAATCAAAAATTCTAAATACCTCGTCGACTTAATGGCAGAAAGAGCGTACTTTTTGGGGTTAACCCGAGAGTGGTGATTTTTTAGAGTTTCTTTTTTACTACCTGTCTAATTGACTTTATTACTATGGCAGTTTCAGAAGTTATTTTCGTCCTGGTTATCTTGCTGGGCATTGCGATGCTGGTTACCGGCATCTGCCGCAAATTGCCTGTTCCCTTTACTGTTGTGCTTGTCGTGATCGGCGTTTTACTGAGCGATCTGGCTGAACAATGGCCACTACTCGAACCACTGAAGCACTTCCATCTCAGCCCGGAGGTGATGCTGTTTATATTTTTACCGGCGCTTATTTTCGAGTCTGGATTCGCGCTGGATGCGCGCCAGATGACCAAGGATTTACCGGCAATCCTGATTATGGCCATTCCCGCTATGCTCATGTCAACTCTCATTGTGGGACTGGGCGTATGGTGGACGATGGATATGAGGTTGATCGTCGCGCTGGTTTTTGGAGCCCTGATATCAGCCACCGATCCTGTTGCCGTAGTGGCGCTATTCAAGGAACTCGGCGCTCCCAATCGTTTGAATGTGCTGGTGGAAGGTGAGTCGTTGCTCAACGACGCGACGGCTATTGTCGCCTTCTCAATCTTGCTTGGTATCGCTATTGATGGCAGTGCTATCGGCTGGTCGGATGCCGATAACATTATCCTGGATTTTATCCGTGTATTTATCGGAGGTGCGATTTTCGGCAGTTTGCTGGGATTTGTTACCTGCGAACTGCTGTACCGGATGCAGAGCAACGTTACCGTCATTTTGACCACTTCGATTATTATTGCCTACGCGAGTTTTGTGCTCGCTGAACATGTTCTGCATGTGTCCGGGGTTATGGCGGTAGTCGGCTCGGCAATCGCTTTGAGACTTTTCGGTATGTCGCGATTTCGACAGGACGTCACTCATTCGATCAGCGAGACCTGGGAAGTTATCTCGCTTTCCTGTAACTCGCTATTGTTTCTCATGGTTGGGTTGTCGGTTAACCTCGGTGAATTGGCATCGGGAATAGGCCCGGTGCTAATCGGCATCGGCCTGGTACTAACAGCACGGGCGCTGTCGGTGTACAGCCTGGTTCCATTGACGGTGAAGTGGTTTCGGCTGCCTCACGTGAGTAAGGCTGAACGCCACATCATGTGGTGGGGCGGCCTCAAAGGGGGGCTCGCTATTGCGGTCGTGCTTTCCATTCCCAGCGACCTGCCAGAACGTCAGTTTCTGTTCCACCTGACTATCGGCATTGTTCTATTCACGTTGTTGATCAGCGCGCCCACGATCCGGCCTCTGATGAAATACCTGGGTATGAGCGATCTATCCAAGGGAGAGAACCTGGAAATCAGAAGCGCACTCATCAATGCCAGGAGCAAGTCGCAATCCAATTTGACCAAACTGCTGCAAAGCAAGGTGGTCCCAAAGGCTGGGGAGACAGCTTTATCCAATGAAATTCGACTCGCCTTTGCTATGGGCTTGTATGACGAGGATAGCGAAAAACACGATGATGACGAGTTCCTGGCCATGTTGCGCGCCTATCGCACGGAGCGCGAAGAGCTCAAGGCACTCTACGAGACCGGATATATCAGCCAGTACATTTACCTGGACATTCTTAACCGGTTATACGACATGCGCGAAACCCTGCGCCTCGGAGACAGTGAACTCGACAGTCACCGGGGAAGCACTCGTGAGAGTTTTTTCCAGAGGATGGAAAACTCGTTTTTGCAGAAAATTCGTGAACGGCGTTGGTCTTCGGGCCTTTTATCCAAATACCAGGGGATGCGCATGGTCCAGCAAATACAACGCAATCTGGCTCATGTGCTGATGTGCGATGCTGTAATCGCTATGCTGGATGAGCAAAATGACCTGGAACAGGAACCCAGGAAACAGGTCAAATCCCTCTATAAGGAAAGGAAAAAACACTACCGCAAACAACTAAAACTTGTGCGGAATCAGTTTCCCAGTTTCTACCATCATTATTTGGAGCAATTGGCCAAACAGTCGGTTATCAACAGCGGTTGGAACCACGTGAAGGCGGAATTCGAGCACGATGATCTGGGTTCGAAAGGCTTCATCAGCATACAACGCAGGGTAGAGGAGAAGCTTGCCCATATTAGTGATTTCGAAGCCGTTGTATCGAGTGACGAGGATTCAGTTGCCGAGATGCTGGATGGCATCGAGTTATTTGACAAATTATCAGACCAGGACCGCAGCTACCTGGAGAAAAACGCCACCTCAATCACATTTCTGCCCGGAGACTCGATTATAGGCGCTTACGAATCAGGAGACAGTTTTTACGTGATTATTCGGGGCAAGGCTACGGTCTGGCGTACAGATGCG
>QNFD01000395.1 GCA_003645435.1 Gammaproteobacteria bacterium
CCAGCACCGTGGCAATCGGGCCCCGCCCCTTGTCGAGCGAAGCCTCGACGACGATACCCTTGGCATTGCCGCTATCGACCGCGCTGAGTTCGAGAATCTCGGCCTGCAGCAGTATTGCATCCAGCAGCGCGTCGATGCCTTCCCCGGTTATCGCGGAGACGTGCACGAACATGTTCTCGCCGCCCCATGCCTCGGGGATAACCTCGAGCGCCGCAAGATCATTCTTGGCACGATCAGGGTCGGCATTTTCCTTATCGATTTTATTGACCGCTACTACCATCGGCACGCCCGCGGCACGGGAATGCTCAACCGCTTCCCTGGTCTGCGGCATTACGCCATCGTCGGCTGCGACCACGAGCACCACGATATCAGTTGCCTGGGCGCCGCGCGCGCGCATCGCCGAGAAGGCCGCGTGCCCGGGCGTATCGAGGAAGGTAATAACCCCCTTGTCGGTTTCGACGTGATAAGCACCGATATGCTGGGTAATTCCACCGGCTTCGCCAGAGGTAACCCGTGAGTTGCGAATGTAATCGAGCAGTGAAGTCTTGCCGTGATCGACATGACCCATGATGGTGACTACCGGTGGGCGGGTTACCCTGGCTTCACCCTGCTGTTCGGCGCTCGCCTTTAACTCATTCTCGAAGTCATCATCACTGGCGGCGGAAACAACTGTGTGACCCAACTCCTCGACGATCAGTGTCGCGGTATCGTGGTCGAGAATTTCGTTGATGGTTGCCATGGTTCCCATCTGCATCAACACCTTGATGACGTCACCGGCCTTGATCGCCATACGCTGGGCAAGTTCAGCGACCGTAATCGCATCGGGGATCTCGACATTGCGCACCACAGGCGCGGTCGGCTTTTCGAAACCGTGCAGGTTCCTGATGTCGTGAACCTGGCGCTGCCCCTTTTTGAATTTTTGCTTACGGTTGGGCTGATGGGCCGATTCCTTGACGTGAAGTTCCTTGCGACCGTAACGGGTGTGCCTGTCTTCATGCTTACCGTGTTTGCCGGCTTTCTCCGGCGCTGCTGCCGCCGCTGCGGCGCTGGCGGTGGCGGCTTCCTCGAGTGCGACGCGCGCCGCGACTTCGGCCGCTTCGGCCGCTTCGGCCTCGGCGCGCTCGCGCTCGATCGCCTTCTGCGCGACCTCGACTTCCTGCAGGCTTTTTGCATAAGCCTTTTTCTCTAGCTCGGCGCGTGCCGCCTCGGCAACAGCCTGCTGCTCCGCCGCGACCGCGGCCTGGGCTGCTTCTTCTACCAGACGGGCCTCATCTTCGACCTGCTGTTGCTGCAAGCGGTTCTGCTCTTCGACCTCGGCCTCGGCTTGTTCCTGCAGCTTGACCTCTTCGGCAACGACCTCTGAACGCCGCACATAGGTCTTCTTCTTGCGAACTTCGACATTGATCGTCTTGGTCGTGGCATTGCGCCCCGAGGTGCCGGCAACGCGCAGTTCACTCTTGCTCTTGCGACGCAGTGTGATCTTCTTCGGCCCGTCGGCTTCCTCTTTGCCATGGCTGCTGCGCAGCGACTCCAGCAATTTCATCTTGTCTTCATCGGAAATCGGGGCGTCCGCACTCTTGACCTCGACACCCGCGGATTTCAGTTGGTCGAGTAACTTGTCGACACTGACGCCGATGACTTCAGAAAGTTGCTTTGCTGTAACATTTGCCATGATTATCTATCCAGTCGCCCTGTCCAATCGCCCTTATTAATTGCTCTATATGCTCGAAGTTGCCCGTTAGCCCTGCTCGGCTTCAGCCTCGGCAAACCACGGCTCACGCGCCTTCATGATCAATTTTCCGGCAAATTCGGTATCGATGCCTTCGATCTCTTCCAGTTCGTCGGTTGACTGCTCGGCCAGATCCTCCATGGTGCAAATCCCACGGTGCGACAACTTCTGTGCGAGATCGCTGGTCATGTATTCCATGTTGAGCAAATCATCCTGCGGCTCGCCTGCCTCGGCGGTCTCTTCGCGTGCAATCGCCATGGTTAACAGAGCGTCGCGCGCGCGACCGCGCAGTTCCTGCACGATCTCCTCGTCAAATTCACTTATTTCGATGAGCTCATCCTCGGGAATATAGGCGACCTCGTCGATCGTGGTCAGTCCTTCCTGTACCAGGATGATGGCGACTTCCTCGTCGACATCGAGCTGGGTCATGAAGTTTTCGACCAGTTGACGCGACTCGCCTTCCGACTTTTCTTCGGCGGCAGCCTCGTCCATGACGTTCAGGGTCCAGCCGGTCAACTGGCTGGCGAGCTTGATGTTCTGACCACCACGCCCGATCGCCTGCGACAGCTTCTCTTCGGGAACAGCAATGTCCATGGAGTTCGACTCTTCATCGATAACGATCGAGGTGACCTCGGCCGGAGACATGGCGTTGACCGCGAACTGCGCTGCGTTTTCGTCCCATAAGATAATGTCGACTCGCTCTCCGGCAAGTTCGTTGGACACCGACTGTACGCGCGAACCGCGCATACCGACGCAGGCACCGACCGGGTCCATGCGCGGATCGTTGCTTTTCACGGCGATCTTGGCACGCATGCCGGGATCGCGCGCGGCGGAAATGATTTCGATCAGATCCTGGCCTACCTCCGGCACTTCCAGCTTGAACAGCTCGACCAGGAATTCGGGTGCGGTACGACTGATGAACAATTGCGGGCCGCGCACTTCCGAGGCAACCTGGTAAAGATAGCCGCGCACGCGGTCACCGGGGCGCATCGATTCGCGCGGGATCATTTGCTCGCGCGCGATGAAGCCCTCGGCATTGTCGCCCAGGTCGACGTAAACATTGCCGCGTTCGACACGCTTTACCTGGCCCATGACCAGGCTGCCCTCGCGATCGGTATAGGCATCGATCACCTTGCGCCGTTCGGCTTCGCGGACCTTCTGCACGATGACCTGCTTGGCAGTCTGCGCGGCGATGCGGCCAAATTCGACCGATTCGATCTGCTCTTCGACGAAGTCACCGAGCTCGAGCTCGGGTTGATCGTATTGCGCGGCTTCCAGCGTAATCTGGCGCAGGGGTTCCTCGAGGCCGCCGTTTTCAGCCGGCTCGACCACTTCCCAACGGCGATAGGTATCGTAATCACCGGTCTTGCGGTCGATATCGACCCGTACCTCGATATCCTTTTGATGCTTCTTCCGCGTCGCCGATGCGAGCGCCGCCTCGATTGCTTCAAATATGATTTCACGATCGACACCCTTCTCGTTGGAGACGGTATCCGCTACTAACAGTATTTCTTTGTTATCCATCGCTGTTACTCGTAATGTGTCATCTATCCGAATGCTGGTTATAGCAGACGGA
>QNFD01000396.1 GCA_003645435.1 Gammaproteobacteria bacterium
AGCAGTGACTACGCCTCACGCCGAGCGGCCGTCGACGAATTTAACGCGGACAGCCCGGTCTTGCGCAAGGGCATAACACTGACCCCGGTCAAGTTTGGTATTTCCTTCAACCTGGTGCATTACAACCAGGCCGGCGCACTCGTGCACGTATATACCGATGGTTCGGTACTGGTAAATCATGGCGGTACCGAAATGGGGCAGGGACTGCACACCAAGATATCGCAGATTGTCGCGCTCGAACTGGGTATCGATCTGCGTTGGGTGCGCGCTACCGCGACCGATACCAGCAAGGTAGCTAATACTTCCGCTACCGCGGCTTCCACCGGTTGTGATTTAAATGGCAAGGCGGCACAGGATGCCGCGCGTCAAATCAGAAACCGACTCGCCGAAGTTGCTGCCGGGCAGCTCGGCGGCGAGGCGAGTGAAGCCAGCTTTGCCGATAATCAGGTGAGTATTGGCGATCAGTCAATCCCGTTCACTAAACTGGTTACCCTGGCCTACGAGTCACGTGTGCAGTTGTGGTCCGACGGGTTTTACAAAACCCCTGGACTGAACTGGGACGGCGTCAATATGCAGGGCAGGCCGTTTTATTATTTTTCCTATGGTGCAGCCGTGTCCGAGGTAGTGGTCGATACCTTAACCGGGGAATGGAAATTGCTGCGCGCCGATCTATTACACGACGCAGGAAATTCGATTAACCCGGCGATCGATATTGGCCAGATAGAAGGCGGGTATATTCAGGGCATGGGATGGTTGACGAGTGAAGAGCTGTGCTGGGATGCCAATGGCCGCCTAACCACTCACGCACCCTCGACCTATAAAATCCCGACAATTACCGATTGCCCGGCACAGTTTAATACCGAACTGTTTGAAAACCATAATGCCGAGCCTACCATCATGCGCTCGAAAGCAACTGGCGAACCACCATTACTATTACCTTTCTCGGTATTCTTCGCAATTCGTGCTGCGATAGCGAGTCTCGCGGATGATCGCATCAACCCGCCCCTGCGTGCCCCGGCTACACCCGAGGCGATCCTGGATGCGGTGACCGCGGTACGCGAAGGCAGGGAAAGCCTGTGATCAACTGGATCGACACACTGCTGCGCCTGCGACAACAGTGCATACCGGCGGTAATGGTAACTGTCGCATCGACCGTGGGTTCGACTCCGCGCGAACCCGGTGCAAAAATGATCGTCACCAGGGATGCATTGTACGGCACCATCGGCGGCGGTAACCTCGAGCATAAGGCCTGCAGCATAGCACGTAGCCAACTTGATACCGACGAACCCAATCAATTGAGGCGGTTTCCGCTCGGCGCTGGTCTCGGCCAGTGTTGCGGGGGCCTGGTAAACCTGATGTTCGAACCGATTGTGGAAACCACGCCGTGGCTGGAGCCGGCAAAAGAGTATCATTCTCGCGGAGAGGACTGGGTGCGCCTGGTAACGGCGTACCAATCGAGTGATGAACCGAATTCAGCCTTTTTGATACTGGCCCGGGACCGGGTTCACGATGCGTTGCCTGAACGGGTAGCGTCCGGTGATTTGCGTCAGGCGGCCAAATCGATTTTGGACGGTGAGAATAAAGTCGGTTTGATTCAGATGCAGGCAGGCGCGCATAGTTATTTTATCGAAGCCACCCGAAAGCCTGACTTCCAGTTAGTTTTATTTGGCGCCGGGCACGTCGGCCGAGCTATCGTCAGGGTCATGCAGGATCTGCCAATAGCGATCCGTTGGGTTGATACGCGTGACGATCAAGCGGTTTCAGGAATTTCTGATAATGTAGAGTTTATCTGCACCGATACGCCGGAGGCGGAAGTCGACGCCGCGCCCGAAGGCAGTTATTTCCTGGTGATGACGCACGATCACGCGCTCGACCAGCAACTCGCAGAGCAAATTCTCAAACGTGACGATTTTACCTATTTTGGCCTGATCGGTTCGGCGTCGAAACGACGCCTGTTTGAAACCCGAATGTCTCGCCGGGGGTTCGATTCATCGCATTTTGAGCGTATGACCTGTCCTATTGGTATCGATGGCATTCAAAGCAAACAGCCGGCGGCAATTGCAATTTCGGTGGCTGGTGAAATAATGCAGCTACGAGATCGATATTTTTCCAGATTAGCTAATAATTCAAAAATACAAAAATCACTCGGGAGGACTAGATGATATCTAGCGAGGAAGCCGGCAACGAGGTCAGGCTCGAACTCAACGGACTTACCAAGACATACCCTTCGGTGATTGCCAACGAAGACGTATCGCTAAAGGTAAAACGGGGTGAAATTCACGCGGTGCTGGGTGAAAACGGCGCCGGCAAGAGTACCCTGATGAAGATGATTTACGGCGTCACCAAACCCGATGCCGGTACAATCAAATGGGAAGGTGAGGTCGTCCAGGTCGAAAACCCGGCACATGCTCGCAATCTCGGCATCGGTATGGTGTTCCAGCATTTTTCATTGTTTGAAACCCTGAATGTGGTTGAAAACGTTGCCCTGGCGTTGCCCGGTAATCCTGATTTGAAAGAGCTCGCTGCGGAAATCACCGAGGTCTCGAAAAAATACGGTTTGCCGGTAGATCCGCAACGCCTGGTGCACGCACTCTCAGTTGGTGAGCGCCAGCGCGTCGAAATAGTCCGCTGTTTGCTGCAAAACCCGAGATTACTGATCATGGATGAGCCGACCTCGGTGCTGACACCGCAGGCGGTACGCACCTTGTTCGATACGCTGCGGCAGCTCGCCGATGAAGGTTGCAGCATTTTATACATCAGCCACAAGCTCGATGAAATCCAGGAACTTTGCCATGTCGCCACGGTTTTACGTGACGGCAAGGTAACCGGGGACTGTATTCCTTCCGAGGAAACGCCGAAGTCGATGGCAAGTTTGATGATTGGTAAGGAATTGCCGGTTTGCCAGCAAGACGGCCTCGCAGTAGTTGGTGAAGTTCGCCTGCGTCTGAATAAACTAACGCAAGCCTCAGATGATCCGTTTGGGACCAACCTCAAGGATATCGACCTTGAATTGCATTCGGGCGAGATTTTAGGTATTGCCGGTGTCTCGGGCAATGGCCAGCAGGAACTGCTTTATGCGCTTTCGGGTGAACAACCGCTGGCACAAAATGACTTGATCGAAATATGCGGTTCAGCGTCGGCAAGCCTGCTTCCCGATATCCGGCGTGCTGCCGGAATGGGATTTGTGCCGGAAGAACGTCTCGGCCGCGGCGCAGTGCCGCAAATGTCACTCGCAGACAATGCGCTGTTGACCGCGCATGGCGCCGACATGCTTAAAAATGGCATGATTCGTTTCGG